>DATLGF010000259.1:0-13993 GCA_035540575.1 Noviherbaspirillum sp. | reverse complement strand
GCGCACCGCGGCCTTCCTCGATGGTGCCCGCGCCGATGCACTCGCCACCCGCCAGCAGCTGCTGGACATCATGATGGCGCAGGACTTCCAGGACTTGACCGGGCAGGTGATCCGGCGCGTGACCGAACTGGCGCACGGCATCGAGCAGCAGCTGCTGCAATTGCTGATCGACTATGCGCCGCCAGAGGTGCGCCGCGAAGCCGGGAACGGCCTGCTGAACGGCCCGCAGATCAATCCGACCGGCAATGCCGATGTCGTTTCCAGCCAGAGCCAGGTCGACGACCTGCTGGACAGCCTTGGTTTTTGAACGCCGCCCTGTTCGGCGCCATTTCTCACTCCCAGTCCTTCAAGATGCCTGACTCGCATTTCATTGCCCTTGAGCCCCTGCTGAACAACCAGGAGCGCGTGCTCGGTTACGAACTCCGCTGGCATGGCGCGGCCGACACGGCGCCGGACGATAACGCCGCACTGGAACTGGTGCGCTGCGTACATGAACACCTGCGTGACGACGAGACGGCGTCCTTGCTCGGCGAACAGCGCGTGTTCGTGGAAGTGACCCCGGCGCTGCTTGAGCCTTCGGTCCTCGCATTGCTGCCCGCGCAAGGGACGGTCCTGATCTTGCGCGGCGACGCGCTGGCGAGCGAAGAGACCATTGCGGCGGTGGCCAAGGCCCGTGCACAGGGATATGCGTTCAGCGTGCGCGACGCGAATCCGGCCGCGCTGGACAAGCAATTGCTGGCTCAGCTCTCGTACGCGGAGCTACGCGCCGATCGCCCGGATTTCCTCGCGCAGCTGCAGCAGTGGCGCGCGCTCGGCCCCGCCGCCTTGCAGCCGGTCGCGCGCGGCGTGACGGACTGGGAGCGCTTCGACGCCTGTGCCGCGCAGAACGTGTTCAGCTTCGCGGGCGGCCTGTACCTGACGCCGCGCCCCGGCGCGCGCGCACGCGACCTGAATCCGACTCAGACCCTGATTCTCCAGCTGATGGAGATGGTGCAGAAAAACGCGGACGTCAAGCAGCTCGAAAGTGTGCTCAAGCGCGACGCGGCGTTGTCCTACAAGCTGCTGCGCTACATCAATTCGGCCGGATTCGGGCTCGGATGCGAGGTCCAGTCCCTGAAGCATGCGGTGACGATGCTCGGCTACGCACCGCTGTACCGCTGGCTCGGCCTGTTGCTGGCGACCGCGACGACCTCCGGCTACTCACCGGTGCTGATGCAGACTGCCGTGATCCGCGGCCGCTTCGCGGAACTGCTGGGAGCGGGCTTCCTGCCGAAGCAGGAGGCGGAAAACCTGTTCGTCGCCGGCATGTTCTCGCTGCTCGACAAACTGCTCGGCGTGCCGATGGAGATGGTGCTGGAGAAGATCCAGCTGTCCGAGCCGATCACCCAGGCACTGCTCACCCGCGAGGGCATCTACGGCCCCTTCCTCGCGATGGCCGAGGCCTGCGAGTCGGATGAATCCGACCTCGATGGCATGGCCACCTCGCTGTGCGTGGAAGCGAGCGACGTCAACCGGGCGCAGCTGTCGGCACTCGCCTGGACCCGCACCCTGCAGCTCTGATGCTGAATAACGCGGGGTTTCAACGCCTATTCCGACGATCGTCAAACTGACAACTCGCCAATAATCCTGACTATGGCCCCCCATGGGTCAGCCGCTGCCTTGCGCGGCGGCACGGGGCCCAACAGGAGTCGGCGATGGCCGAAGACAGCGATCTCGAGAAGACAGAACCAGCGTCACCCAGGAAACTGGAGCAGGCGCGCGAGGAAGGCGACGTTCCCCGGTCTAAGGAACTGGCCACCTGCACGATCCTGCTCGGCGGCGGGATCGCGTTCTGGCTCGCCGGCGAGGGTCTGCTGCGGCGCCTGAACGGCATGCTCGCCTCCGGGCTTTCGTTCGAGCGCGCCCATGCGTTCGATTTCAATCTCCTGCTCCAGCATCTCTCCTCCGGTCTGTTCGATGTGGCGATCGGCCTTGCGCCGATTGGCGCCATCCTGATTCTCGTGGCCCTTGCTTCGCCGCTGCTGATCGGCGGCTGGCTGTTCTCCGGCAAGGCGCTGCAGCCGAAGTTCTCGCGCATGAACCCCATCAAGGGCATCGGCAACATGTTCTCCATGCGCGCACTGGTGGAGCTGGTGAAGGCAATCGGCAAGGCGGTTCTGGTCGGTGTCATCGCCTGGCTTGTGATCTCCACGCAGATCGAGTCGATGCTGGCGCTGGCGGTCGAGCCGCTGCAGTCGGCCGGCGCGCACCTGGGCACGCTGCTTTTGACCGGCTTCATCGCGATCGTCGCGGCGCTGGTGATCATCGCGGCGATCGACGCGCCTTATCAGATGTTCCATTACGCGAACAAGCTGAAGATGACGCGCGAGGAAGTGCGCAAGGAGTCGAAGGAGACCGACGGCGATCCGCAGGTCAAGGCACGTATCCGCCAGACCCAGCGCGAAATGGCGCGCCGGCGCATGATGTCGGAGGTTCCGACCGCCGACGTGGTGGTGACCAACCCGAGCCATTATGCGGTCGCGCTCAAGTACACCGAGGGCAAGATGAAGGCGCCCAAGGTGGTGGCCAAGGGTGCCGACGAGGTGGCGGCGAAGATCCGCGAACTGGCGCGCGAGCACAAGGTGCCGCTGCTGGAAGCCCCGCCGCTGGCGCGCGCGCTGTATCGCCATGCCGAACTCGGCGACGAGATTCCGAGCGCGCTGTACACGGCAGTGGCCGAGGTGCTCGCCTACGTGTTCCAGCTGCGCGCCTATGCGCAGCATGGCGGCGTGCCGCCGCAGGAACCGCAGGACCTCGACGTGCCGCGCGAGCTTGATCCGCATAACGCGGCCGTGAAGGGCGCGCAATGAACAGCCTGCGCCTGCCTGCCTTCCTGAGCGGCGCGAACAGCCGGGCGATGGCCGCGCCGATCCTGATCGTGATGATCCTGGCGATGATGGTGCTGCCGCTGCCGCCGTTCGCGCTCGACATCCTGTTCAGCTTCAATATCGCGCTGGCCATCATCGTGCTGCTGACCTCGCTGTACACGGTGCGCCCGCTGGATTTCATGGTGTTTCCGACCGTGCTGCTGGTGTCGACGATGCTGCGCCTGTCGCTCAACGTCGCCTCGACCCGCGTCGTGCTGACCGAAGGCCACACAGGCCCGGATGCGGCTGGCAAAGTGATCGAGGCATTCGGCCACTTCCTGATCGGCGGCAATTACACGGTCGGTATTGTCGTGTTCATCATCCTCACCATCATCAACTTCGTGGTGGTGACCAAGGGTGCGGGCCGCATCGCCGAAGTCGGCGCGCGCTTCGCGCTCGACGCGATGCCCGGCAAGCAGATGGCGATCGACGCCGATCTGAACGCCGGCATGATCGGCGAGCAGGAAGCGCGCGCGCGCCGCAAGGAAGTCGCGCAGGAAGCCGAGTTCTACGGTGCGATGGACGGCGCGTCCAAGTACGTGCGCGGCGACGCGATCGCCGGCATCCTCGTTACCGTGATCAACATCTTCGGCGGCCTGATCGTCGGCATGGCCCAGCACGACCTGGGCTTCGACGCGGCGATGCGCAACTACACGCTCCTGGCCATCGGCGACGGCCTGGTCGCGCAGATTCCGTCGCTGATCATCTCGACCGCGGCCGGCGTGGTGGTCTCGCGCGTGGCCAGCGAGCACGACATCGGAGGACAGCTGGTCGGGCAGCTGTTCGCGCGTCCGCAGGTGATGTACATCACTGCCGCAATCATCGGCGGCATGGGCATGATTCCCGGCATGCCGAACCTGCCGTTCCTGCTGCTGGGCGCGACGTTGGCCGGCTGCGGCTACCTGCTGGCGCAGCGCGCGCGGCAGGAGGCCGAGAAACCGGAAGACGATCAGAAGAACGCGGCGGCCGCCGCCAGCGCGCTGCCGGAAAGCGAGGAAGCGACCTGGGAGGACATCGTCCCGGTCGACACGCTGGGCCTGGAAGTCGGCTACCGGCTGATTCCGCTGGTGGACAAGGGCCAGAACGGCGAGCTGCTGCGCCGGATCAAGGGCATTCGCAAGAAGTTCGCGCAGGAGGTCGGCTTCCTGTCGCCCCCGGTGCACATCCGCGACAACCTGGAGCTGCGGCCGACCGCCTATCGCTTCACCTTGAAGGGCGTGGAAGTCGGCAGTGGCGAGGCCTATGTCGGCCAGTTCCTGGCGATCAATCCCGGCATGGTGCACGGCGCGTTGCCGGGCAATGCCACCACCGATCCGGCGTTCGGGCTGCCGGCGACCTGGATCGATGGCGCATTGCGCGAGCAGGCGCAGGCGATGGGTTATACGGTGGTCGATGCCGGCACCGTGGTGGCGACCCACCTGAATCATCTGATCACCACGCATGCGGCCGAACTGCTCGGCCGCCAGGAAGTGCAGCAGCTGCTGGATCATCTCGCCAAGACCTCGGCCAAGCTGGTCGAGGACCTGGTACCCAAGGTGATTCCGCTGGCGACGCTGCAGAAGGTGTTGCAGAACCTGCTGTCCGAAGGGGTGCACATCCGCGACATGCGCACCATCATCGAGACCGTTTCGGAATACGCGCCGCAGGTGCAGGATCCGAACGAGCTCACTGCGCTGGTGCGCGTGGCGCTGGGCCGCGCGATCGTGCAGCAAATTTTCCCGTCGGCCACCGAGCTGTCGGTGATCACACTGGACAGCCGCCTTGAACGGGTGCTGATGCAGGCGCTCCATTCCGGCGGCGCAGACGGTGCCGGCATCGAGCCGGGACTGGCGGACACGATTGCCGCGCAGACCGAGCAGGCGGCGCGCCAGCAGGAACAGATGGGCCTGCCGCCGGTGCTGCTCGTGCCCGGCCCGCTGCGGCCGCTGCTGTCCCGTTTCCTGCGCCGCACGCTGCCCCAGCTCAAGGTGCTGTCGCACCAGGAACTTCCCGATACCAAGACGATTAGAGTCACCAGCCTGGTCGGAGGCCAAGCATGAACGTCAGAAAATTTTCAGCACACTCGTCGCGCGAAGCGTGGCGCCAGGTCCGCGAAGCACTCGGGCCGGATGCGGTGATCCTGTCCAACCGCTCGATCAACGGCACGATCGAGATCCTCGCGCTCGCGCCGGAAGACATGTCGGCGCTGGGCGAGCCGGTGATCGAGAAGCCGGCGGTGTCCGAAGCCACGCTCGGCGCCCTCGGCGCCAGGCGCGTTGCCGAGCAAGCGCCGGCGGCGCCGCTGCCCCCGGTCGGCGCGCCGCGCGCGATCGAAGAGACCGACCAGGCATCCGGACTGGCTGGCGCACTTGCGGCCAGCCGGGAAGGACCGCGCCAGAGCCGGACGACAGAGCAGGGTAACGAACTGGCCGCGTTGATGAGCGAACTGCGCTCGATGCGCGGCATGCTGGAATCGCAACTCGCCGAAATCGCCTGGAGCAGCCAGCAGAAGCGCGAGCCGATGAAGGCGGCGTTGATGCGCGAGATGCTGTCGGCCGGTTTCTCGGCCAGCCTTGCGCGCTACCTGACGCAGAACCTGCCGGCCGGCGAGAAGGACGGCATGGCCTGGACGAAGGCGATACTCGCGCGCAACCTGTCGGTGATCGGCAACGAAAACGAAATCCTGGAGAAGGGCGGCGTCTATGCGCTGGTCGGCCCGACCGGCGTCGGCAAGACCACCACCACCGCCAAGCTCGCCGCGCGGTGCGTGATGCGGCACGGCGCCGGCAAGCTCGCGCTGATCACGACCGACGGCTATCGTATCGGCGGCTACGAACAGCTGCGCATCTACGGCAAGATCCTCGGCGTGATGGTGCATTCGGTCAAGGACGAGACCGACCTGCGCATTGCGCTCGACGAACTGAAGAACAAGCACATGGTGCTGATCGATACGGTCGGCATGGGCCAGCGCGACAAGATGGTGGCCGAGCAGATCGCGATGCTGTCCGGCAGCGGCGCGAAGGTCAAGCGCCTGCTGTGCATGTCGGCTACGTCCACCGGCGAGACGCTCAACGAAGTGGTGCGTTCCTATCAGGGCGACGGCCTGGCCGGCTGCATCATGACCAAACTCGACGAGGCGGCCACCGTTGGCAACGTGCTCGACGTGATCATCCGCCACAAGCTCAATCTCTACTACGTGGCGAATGGCCAGCGCGTGCCGGAAGACCTGCACGTGGCGAACCAGCACTATCTGGTCGACCGCGCGTTCAAGCTCAAGCGCGAAACCGCCCCGTACCTATACAAGGATGATGAGCTGCCGCTGGTGATCGCCAACGCGGCCCATGCGATGCACGACAAGTCCCTGCGCGAGGTGTCCCTTGGCTAGCTTCGAATTCGATCAGGCCGAAGGCCTGCGCCGGATGCTGTCCGGACCGAAACCGCGCGTGCTGACGCTGCTGTCGGCGGCGCCGCGCGAGGAGAAGGGCGCGATGCTGATCAATCTCGGCGCCTCGCTGGTGCAGGCCGGCCGGGATGTGCTGCTGCTCGACGCATGCACTGAATCGCAGGGGATTTCGCCCTCGCTGGATGCGGTGCGCGCCGCCAGCCTGGTGCAGGTCGCGCGCGGCGAGCGCGGCATCGAGGAAGCGGTGCAGCCGTTGCCGCAAGGCTTCGGCGTGGCGGCCGTGCGCCGGCCCGCGCAGCCCATGTGCGGTACGCAGGAACTCGATGATGCATTCGGCCTGCTTGCCCGCCGCGCCGACGTGGTGCTGGTCGACGCCGAACTCGATCGCAACGACGCATTCCCGATCCCCGCGCTGGCCGCGAGCGAGATCGTCGTGCAGGTGGTCAACACGCCGGACTCGATCAAGTCCGCCTACGCGATCATCAAGCGCCTGAACGGACAGTTGGGCCGCCGGCCGTTCTCGCTGGTGGTCACCGGCGCGAGCGACAAGGAGGCGCAGCTGGTCTACCAGAACATGGCGCAGGCGGCGAACCGCTATCTCGCCGTGAGGCTGAACTCGATGGGATCGGTGCCGCCGGACGAACATCTGAAGCGCGCGATGCGGCTGGGCCGCTCGGTGGTCGAGGCCTTTCCGCTCGCCGGGGCATCGGTGGCGTTTCGCCGCCTGGCCGGCAAGGTCGTGCTGTTCGACGCGGCGGCGGCGGGCTGATCGCAGATTCTTGCTCGCGAGCCCATGTACACCGTAAGCGGAAAAGCCGACAAGAACGACCTGCTGGAGACGCACGTGCCGCTGGTCAAGAAGCTGGCGCACCAGATGAAGGCCAAGCTGCCGCCCAGCGTGGAAGTCGACGACCTGATCCAGGCCGGGCTGATCGGCCTGCTGGACGCGGTCAGCCGTTACGAGGAGACCCACGGCGCGCAGTTCGAGACCTATGCGGTGCAGCGCATCCGCGGCGCGATGCTCGACGAACTGCGCAGCAGCGACTGGCTGCCGCGCACGGTGCGCCAGAACATGCGCAAGATCGAAACCGCGATGAACAAGGTGCAGCAGCGCATGGGCCGCCCGCCGCGCGAGGCGGAAATCGCCGGCGAGCTGAAGGTCTCGCTGGAGGAATACCAGGCGATGCTCGATGAAGGCAGCGGGCACCAGCTGGTCTATTACGAAGACTTCCATGACCGCGACGAGAACGACCACTTCCTCGACCGCTTCATCATGGACGAGGCGAGCGACCCGCTGCAGGCGCTGACCAACGCCGGTTTCCGGCAGGCGGTGATCAAGGCCATCGAGGCACTGCCGGAGCGCGAAAAGATCCTGATGGGTCTGTACTACGAACAGGAGATGAACCTGAAGGAAATCGGGGCAGTGATGGGCGTGTCGGAATCGCGCGTATCCCAATTGCACAGCCAGGCGATCGCGCGCATGCGCAACCGCCTGCGGGAGCAGGCATGGACTGGGCTAGTCTGATCGGCCTTGCACTCGGGCTGTTCGGCATCCTCGCCGGACAGGCGCTCGAGGGCGGACATATCGGGTCGCTGGTCCAGCCGGCGGCATTTACGATCGTGGTGATCGGCACCTTCGGCGCGGTGCTGCTGCAAAGCGGAATGGACAGCTTCATGCGCGGCATGCGCATGCTGGGCTGGATCTTCCGCCGGCCCGCGGGAATCGATCCGGGACTGTCCAACCAGGTGTCGACCTGGAGCAGCACCGCACGGCGGGAAGGCCTGCTGAGCCTGGAGCGCTACGTCGATGCGATCGAGGACGGCTTCACCGCCAAGGGGCTGCGGCTGATCGTCGACGGCATCGATCCGTACAAGATCCGCGAAATCCTCGAGGCCGACATTTCCGCCTATGAACGGCGCGAGCGCCAGGCGGTGAAGATCTGGGAGGCGGCCGGCGGCTATGCGCCGACCATCGGCATCCTCGGCGCCGTGCTCGGGCTGATCCATGTGATGGAAAACCTGTCGGACCCGAGCCGGTTGGGCGGCGGCATCGCGGTCGCCTTTGTTGCGACCGTGTACGGAGTCGGCTTCGCCAACCTCGTGTTCCTGCCGATCGCCAACAAATTGAAGGGTCTTGTCGCCGACGAGGTCGAGCGGCGCGAAATGCTGACCGACGTGTTCTGCAGCGTCGCCAATGGCGACAATGCGCGCGTCGTCACCGAGCGGCTGGCCGCCTACGGGCGCTGAGGCGATGGCCCGCAGGCGCAGGCGGCACGAGGAGGAGCACGAGAACCACGAGCGCTGGCTGGTCTCGTACGCCGATTTCATCACGCTGCTGTTCGCGTTCTTTGTCGTGATGTATGCGCTGTCCTCGGTCAACGAAGGCAAGTACCGCATCCTGTCGAATTCGCTGATCAATGCGTTCGGGCGCACCCAGGCCGGTCCCGTGCAGACGGGGCCGATCCCTGCCGAGTCGGTGGTGCCGGTGGCCGTGCCGGCGCCGC
This sequence comes from Noviherbaspirillum sp., assembly GCA_035540575.1. GTDB lineage: Bacteria > Pseudomonadota > Gammaproteobacteria > Burkholderiales > Burkholderiaceae_D > Noviherbaspirillum. The sequence goes on along the minus strand of DATLGF010000259.1, from coordinate 5,201 downwards.
GGCCGCGGCCGGTTCCAGCTCCGGCCGATGCCGCGTTGCGGCGCGAAACCGAGCGCCTCACCGGCATGGCGCGCGACATCCAGAGGGTGCTCGCACCGCTGGTCGAGCAGGGCAAGGTGCGTGTGACCCAGTCGCCGCGCGGCGTGACGGTCGAGATCAATGCCAGCGTACTGTTCGCGCCCGGCGATGCGCGGCTTGCGCCGGCCAGCGTTCATGCGATGCAGGCGGTGGCCGCGGTGCTGAAGGACGACGACCATGCGATCCAGGTGGAAGGGCATACCGACAGTGTGCCGATCAGCAACGTGGCGTTCCCGTCGAACTGGGAATTGTCGGCGGTGCGCGCCAGCAGCGTGGTGCGCCTGTTCGTCGATGCGGGGGTCGCGCAGACGCGGCTGACGGCCGTTGGTTATGGCGAGACGCGGCCGGTGGACAGCAACGAGACCGCCGACGGCCGGCAGCGCAACCGGCGCGTGGCCGTCCTGATTCTTTCGCATCTGCCGGAGACGGCGACCGAGGTGCCGCTGGGTGGGGGCGCTTGAGTGGGGGTGCAATGCCGTGTGTGCCGCACTAGAGTCAGGGTTTGCGTGCCTAATGCGTCCGAAGCGTGTTGATGCTTCCGAGCTGGGTTCCCGCCTGCGCGGGAACGACATAGCTGGGCGGGCGGACCCCGTTCTGCGATGCCGCCGATTGCGATAGCCGCATCTCAATCTGTCGCTCCCGCGAAGGCGGGAGCCCATGGGATGCACTGACTTCGATTGAAAGGCGGAGAACTGCGGACCTCAAGAAGCCGCGCTCGAGCACGGCAGAGACAGGCTCCTATCCCACCACAAGACGACGCCCGCCGGCCGCCGTAGTGGCCTGGCCGTTCGGGCCATACATCTGCCCGCCTTCCGGCGCGCCCTGCAGCACGTTGAGCGCCGACTGGGTGCGCGCCATATGCTGGCCGATCAGCATGCCGTTAGTGCGGTTGAGTTCCTTGCCCTGGCGGGCGAGTTCGAGCAGCGCAGCCCAGTCCTGCTGCGCGGTGCCGGCCGGCTTGCGGCTGTTCAGCCAGCTCTGCATGCCGGCTTCGCTGCCATCGAAACCGGCGTCGGTTAGATGACGGTAGCGGCGCATCGCCAGTTCACCCATCTTCGCAACCAGACTGCCTTTTTCTTCCAGGGCGCGATTCAGGCCGTCCACATCCGCCTGCACGAGCAGTTCCTGCTCGTCGTTCAGCAGTTTCAGCAGGGCACGCGCGGCGGCGAGTTCCTCGCTCAGGGTCTGTGCAGGTGTGGAGGCAAAGGCTTGCATGAGGCTCAGGACTTGCGGGCGTGGATCAGGTCGGTGACGGTGTCGAGCAGGCCGTTGGCGACTTTTTCCGGATCGACCTGGAAACGGCCCTCGGCGATGGCCGCCTTGATTTCTTCCACCTTCTTCGCGTCGAACACTGCGTTGCCGCCGGTCTGGGCAAGCGACTGCAGCTTCGTCGACAGGTGCACGCTGTCGGACTGGCTCGGGGTGGTCGTGGCGGCGCCGCTGGCGGCAGCCTTGTCCGCACCGTTGCCGGCGCGCGCCGGCGTGGCGCCGACGGAGAGGCCTGTTGTTTTCTTTACGGAGTCATCGATTTTCACGATCGTATCCTTGCTGGGAGTGGGATTCTGTCATCCCGTTTATCGACCCAAATCCCGGGAACTTTAGGGCGGAGGGCTTGAGAAATTGCAAATAATTGCAAGTTCAGTAGCTGACCTCCACGACGCCGCCGGCACGTGCTATGCCGCTGACCACCTGCCCGGAGGCGGTGCGCGCCTGCGCAATCTGACCGTCGGCGGCATTGTTCAGTGCCCGGCCTTCCGCAGAAACCCTGAAACCCGGGCCGATCGAGACCAGGCGCACCGTCTGGCCCTGCTGCACCGCCTGCGGCGCGCGTAATGCATCGCCCCGCAGCGGGGCGCCGGCGGCAATCGACATCGTCAGCGTGCGGCCGACGGCGAGGCTCGGGTCCGTCACCACGCCGTTCGGCAACGCGGTCAGATCGCCGGTCATCTTTGCCACGTCGTTCGGCCCCAGCGTCTGTCCGCTGGCAAGCGGGGCGGCGGCGACCAGGTATTCGCCGAGCACCTGGACGGTGGCCGGCACATAGATGGTCCAGGGCAAGGGTGCGCTGCAGCGCACGCCGACCGAAGTCTTGCCCCACAGACGCGCGCCATTCGGCAGGAAGGGTTCCGGCGCCGCGCACATCGGCAGCGCGATGCGGGTGTCGACCTGGCCGACCGTGATGTTCACCTCGCCGGGCAGCCCGTTCGTCTGCGTGCGCAGATAGTGCTCGACCTGCAGGCGGATCTGTGCCGGATCATGGCGCGGCGCGCTGGCTTGGGCCGCGGCGGCACCGAGGCAGGCGGCAACGAGCCAGCTGGCGGCAAGCAGAAAGCGGGAGGGCAGGCGCATGGCAGGTGATGACAATGATTCCACGCTGAATGGTACGCGCGAGGCCCGCTTTCAAAAGGAGGAAAAGGATCGGGTTTCGAAGCCTTATTGCCCGATGGATGTGACTTTTGCATCCGTATTATCGACGCTACATCAATCCCCCCTGCGGTCGTGCCGAAGGGGTGCCGGAGGCAGTCATGATCGGAAAACTGGACGAAACGCTGCGCTTTCATCAGACGGTGCTGGCCCTGAGGGGCGAGCGCCAGCAGGTACTGGCTTCGAACATAGCCAATGCCGACACGCCCAACTACAAGGCGCGCGACATCGATTTCAACTCGGCGCTCAAAGGCGCGCTGGCGAAGAACGGCACGCCCGCGCCCGCTCTGGTCAAGACCTCCGGTGCGCACCTGTCCGGTGTGTCGGCCGGGGTCACGGCAACCGGCGCGCCGCTGCTGTACCGCACGCCGGCGCAGGGCAGCGTGGACGGCAATACCGTCGACATGGATGCGGAGCGCAACCAGTTCCTCGACAACGCATTGCGTTACGAGGCCAGCGTCACGTTCGCCGGCGGCCAGCTGAAGAAGCTGATGACGGCGATCCAGGGTCAGTAAGGGAAACAAGGAGATCGGTCATGTCGCTGTTCAATATCTTCAATGTCGCCGGCTCGGCGATGAGCGCCCAGGGCCAGCGGCTCAACACCGTGGCCAGCAATATCGCCAATGCCGACAGCACCGCCAGTGCCGACGGCAAGGTCTACCGCTCCAAGCAGGTGGTGTTCCAGGCGGTGCCGACGGCCGCGCCTGCTTCCGCAGGCGTCAAGGTGCAGCAGGTGGTGGAAAGCCAGGCCCCGCTGCGCGTCGTGTACGACCCCAAGCATCCGCAGGCCAACGAAGAGGGCTATGTGACGATGCCGAACGTGAACGTGGTCGAGGAGATGGTCAACATGATTTCGGCGTCGCGCTCCTATCAGACCAATGTCGAAACGATGAACGCAGCCAAGACCATGCTGCTCAAGACCCTGACGCTGGGTCAGTGAAAGGGGATCTGAATGACTAGCGTGCAGACCGTTTCGCCGGACCTCCTCGGTGCGATGAACGCGTCGCGCAAATCCGAGGCATCGATCGCCGAGGAAGCGCAGAACCGTTTCATGACGCTGCTGGTGACGCAGATGCGCAACCAGGATCCGCTCAATCCGCTGGACAACGCGCAGGTGACGAGCCAGCTCGCGCAACTGTCGACGGTGACCGGCATCGACAAGCTCAACCTCACACTGCAATCGCTGCAGGCCAGCTACATGGCCAGCCAGTCGATGCAGGCGGCGAACATGATCGGCCACGGCGTGCTGGTGCCGGGCGACACCATGCTTCTGGTCGAAGGCAAGGGGCTGATGGGCGTGGAACTGCCGGAAGCGGCCGATAGCGTGGTCGTCACGATCCGCGACGCATCCGGCCGCGCGGTCCATGCGCTCGATCTCGGTGCGCAGAAGGCCGGCAACGTGCCGTTCGGCTGGGATGGCGTGAAGCAGGATGGAACACAGGCCGGCGATGGCGTCTACACCTTCGAGGTGACAGCCATGCGCGGCGAGCAGAAGGTGGAAGCGAAGGCGCTGGCATTCGGCATCGTATCCAGCGTGAGCACCGGCGCCAAGGGCGTGACCCTGAACGTGTCCGGCCTGGGCAGCCTGCAGATGAGCGACGTGCGCGAAATTCTTTGAGCGCGAGCGAAGACGGAACAAGGAGAAAAAGATGAGCTTTCAACAGGGTTTGAGCGGCCTGAACGCGGCGGCCAAGAGCCTCGAGACGATCGGCAACAACGTCGCCAACGCAAACACCGTGGGCTTCAAGGGTTCGCAGGCGCAGTTCGCGGACGTGTTCGCCAGTTCGCTGACCGGCGCAACCGCGACCCAGATCGGCATCGGCACCAAGCTGGCCCAGGTATCGCAGCAGTTCACTCAGGGCAATATCACCGCGTCGTCGAATCCGCTGGATGTGGCGATCAACGGCGGCGGCTTCTTTCGCCTGTCCACCAACGGCACGATCACCTACAGCCGCAACGGCCAGTTCCAGCTCGACAGCGGCGGTTACATCGTCAATTCCAACGGCGCGCGCCTGACCGGCTATGTGGCCGATGCGCGCGGCGTACTGTCGACCGGCGCGCCGTCCGAGCTGAACATCCGCACCGCCGACCTCGCGCCGCGCGCGACCACCGGCGTGACCGCCGCGCTCAACCTCGATTCGCGCATGAGTCCGCCTATCGTGCCGGTGTTCGACATGAACGAGCCGACCAGCTACAACAGCTCGTCCTCGGTGACAGTGTTCGACAGCCTGGGCAACGCACATGTGCTGCAGACCTACTATGTGAAGACCGATCCGACGCCGCCTTCGACCGGCGGCACCTGGCAGGTCTACGCGTCGTCCAACGGACGCCCGCTCGGCGCGGTCGACGCGGTCCCGGCGACGACGGCCGGCAACGTGGTGGCGCTGGGTGCGCCGACCTCGCTGTCCGCCATCCCTGCCGGCACCTTCTCGATCAACGGCGTGGCCATCGGCGCCGTTGCAGCCGGCGCCGATGCGGCCGAGCAGGGGGCCAACGTGGCTGCCGCGATCAATGCCGCGAACATTCCCGGCGTGACCGCTTCCGCCGACGGGGCCGGTGTCGTCACCATCACCAACGCCGGCAACACCACGATCTCGATGAACGGCGCTGCCAGCTCGCCCACGGCGGCGTCCGATGCGCACGCGGACCTGCTGGCCGCGACCGGTTTCGGCGCTGCCCAGGTCGGCACGCAGGCGGTC
>DATLGF010000258.1:0-4352 GCA_035540575.1 Noviherbaspirillum sp. | reverse complement strand
AGGTAAATCCGATACGATGCCACACGTCGCTGCGCTTGATCTTGTCGCGCCATGTGCCCGATAGGCCTTCTGCTGGATCGCTCATCCCGCCGTCCTTCTTGCCGGCCATTTCGGCGTCCTTGCGCGCACGCTCGACTCTGTTTTGAGAAAGCGTGAATCGCACAACGACTGCCATGATGGCGACATGTACGACCGAGCCAAGCACTAGCGCAAGCGCAAATTGCCAACCAAGAAAAATCCAGGCGAGCGCGGCAACTTGTGGCGACAGATTCGTTGCGCCGAACAGAAACGCTAGCATCGGGGTAGGCGCAGCTCCCTTCTGGAGCAGAGCGCGGCCTGCGGAGAGCGCGGCGAATGAGCACGACGATGAAGCTGGCCCCATCACCATCGCCAGGCCGATTTGCTTGATTCCGCCGCGGCCGAGGTACTTGGCAATGACCTCCCGCGGCACAAGAACCTGGATCAGTGAGGAGAAAGCATAGCCGAACGCCAAGGCCCAGAACGCCTGCCAGAAAAGCCCGGCGCCGACATATAGCGCATGTCCGATTGGTTCGATCACAGCCCGTCCTGAGTGGGGCTCCGGATAGGCCCCGGAGAGACCTTGGGGACAGAGCGGGAGTGCAGAAAAGAGCCTCTCATACGCGCTTGGACTGGATCAACAAGTCGCCCACTCCCGAGAACAAGTTGACGCAAATCAGCGGGAGCAACATGGCTTCCGAGGCGCTGACCAAGACCTCTCACCCTTACGGATAACCGTGCAACGCCGAGATTAACGGGCACGAGACTTCGTCTTTCTTTGCGTGACAGGCGCCCACCAAGGCTGACAGTGCCGCCTTCATCCGCGTGAGATCCTCCACCTTCTTATGTATCTCCGTGAGCTTGTGCTCAGCCAGCGTACTTGCCTCTTCGCAGTGCATCCCGTCTTCCAAACGCAGCAGTTCGCCGATTTCGTCCAGACTGAAACCGAGCCGCTGGGCTGACTTCACAAATCTCACCCGCTCTACATCGGCCTGGGCGTAGCGTCGAATGCCGCCGAGGGGTTTTGTGGGCCGCTGCAAGAGTCCCTTGCGTTGATAGAAACGAATTGTCTCCACGTTCACATTTGCGGCTGCGGCAAAGGCGCCGATGGTCAGGTTTTCCAGTCGGTATTCCATACGCTTGACTCCGTACTTGACTACGGGAGTAGGTTAAGTCATTCGGTCAAAATCGAAAAGAGAATGGGTATGGCTAACACGAGTAACACGAGACGTGGACATGGCTCGGGCCGTGACTCCCTTTTCGCCGGCGGCTTGGCAGCCGTCCTCGCCTCCACGTGCTGTCTTGGACCGCTGGTGCTGGTGGCACTGGGTTTCAGCGGCGCATGGATCGGAAGCCTGACTGTGCTGGAGCCATACCGCCCGGTCTTCATCGGCATTGCGCTGGTGGCCCTGTTCTTTGCCTGGCGGCGCATTTTCCGACCGGCGGAGGCATGCAAACCAGGCGAGGTATGTGCGGTCCCACAGGTGCGCGGCACCTACAAGCTCATTTTCTGGATGGTCGCCGCGTTGGTACTGGTCGCGCTTGCCTTCCCGTACATCCTTCCCTTGTTCTATTAACCCCGGAGTTCATCATGAAGAAACTGTGGGCACTGTCCGTACTCGCCACCCTCATCGCTGCCCCCGTCTGGGCGGCAACGAAGACCGTCGCCCTGGCCGTTCCCGGCATGACCTGTGCGGCTTGTCCATTCACCGTGAAGGCGGCGCTCTCGAAGGTTGGTGGCGTGAGCAAGGTCGATGTGAGCCACGAAAAGCGCGAAGCTGTCGTCGTCTACGATGACAGCAAGACCAGCCCTGAGGCGCTGAGCAAGGCGAGCGCGAACGTGGGTTATCCGGCAAGCGTCAAACAGTAGCAGTGTCTTTGCCAACTTGCATGCTGGCGTGCGTGCATGCGTGACGCCCACAAGGAGTGATTGATGACGTACTTGAAGATTTCGGGCATGACATGCGAAGGCTGCGCGGTGCACCTCAAGGAAGCATTGGAAAGAGTGCCGGGGGTAGAGTCTGCTGCAGTGTCCTATCCAAAGGGGACGGCCGAAGTATCTGTAGCCCTCGGTACTACGCCTGACCAATTGACGGACGCTGTGGCCGAGGCGGGGTATGGCGCCGAGCTTACCGATGAACCACGCACTAGGTCGCCCGAGCACTCCTCTGACAAGCGGAGTGCCGATCGGAATAGCAGTACCGAACAGGGCGGCGAGGCCGGCCTGCACGTAGCTATCATCGGCAGCGGGGGTGCTGCGATGGCCGCGGCGCTCAAGGCTGTCGAGCGCGGCGCGCGCGTCACCCTGATCGAGCGCGGTGTGATTGGCGGCACCTGCGTCAACGTGGGCTGCGTGCCGTCGAAGATCATGATTCGCGCTGCGCATATCGCGCACCTGCGTCGTAAGAGCGCGTTCGATGGCGGGATCTCCCCGGCACAGCCCGCGATCGATCCTGTCCGCCTGCTCGCCCAGCAGCAGGCACGGGTCGAGGAGCTGCGGCATGCCAAGTACGAAGGCATCCTCGCTGAAAACCCTACTATTACTGTGCTGCGCGGCCGCGCTCGCTTCAAGAATCGGCAAAGCCTTCTCGTCCAGATGACGGAAGGAGGCGAGCAAGTAGTGGCATTCGATCGGTGCCTGGTTGCAACCGGAGCGCACGCAGCCATCCCGCCGCTGCCGGGTTTGAAAGAGACGCCGTACTGGACCTCCACCGAAGCATTGGCGAGCGACACAATCCCACCGCGGCTGGCTGTGATCGGCTCGTCGGTCGTGGCGGTGGAACTAGCCCAGGCCTTCGCGCGGCTCGGCAGCAAAGTCACGCTTCTCGCTCGCAGCATGCTGTTCTCGCGGGAAGATCTGGCAATCGGCGAGGCACTGACGGTTGCGTTCCGAAACGAGGGCATCGAGGTACAGGAGCATACGCGTGTTACCAGGGTCGATCACGCAAATGGCGAGTTCCGGCTTGCCACAGAAAGCGGCGAACTGCGGGCCGACAAGCTGCTCGTCGCCACCGGACGGGTTCCAAACACAGAAGGTCTCGCACTGGAATCGGCAGGCGTGGCGACCAACGCGCATGGCGCGATCGCGATCGACAACGGGATGCGCACCAGTGTGCCGAACGTGTTTGCCGCAGGTGATTGTACGGACCGGCCGCAGTTCGTCTATGTGGCGGCTGCAGCGGGCGGGCGCGCGGCGATCAATATGACAGGCGGCGAGGTCACACTTGACTTGACGGCGATGCCGGCCGTGGTGTTCACCGAGCCCCAGGTGGCGACCGTTGGCCTCAGCGAAGCCCGGGCGCGCTTGGAGGGCATCGAAACCGACAGCCGCACGCTGTCGCTCGACAACGTGCCGCGTGCCCTGGTCAACTTTGATACGCACGGCTTCATCAAGCTGGTTGCCGAAGCCGGTTCGGGCCGGCTGCTTGGGGTGCAGGCGGTTGCTTCCGAAGCTGGCGAACTCATCCAGGCGGCGGCGCTTGCCATCAAGGCAGGCATGACGGTGCGCGACTTGGCCGACCAGTTGTTCCCGTATCTCACCATGGTGGAAGGGCTCAAACTCGCCGCCCAGACCTTTACCAAGGACGTCAAGCTGCTGTCCTGCTGCGCAGGATAAGGGGGCATCTCGCGGTGAGGCGATAAGTGTAGATACGTCAGGAGAGCAAAGATGGCCAAACAGTATGATTTGGTGATTGTCGGCGCCGGCACAGTCGCCACGGTTGCCGCGATGCGGGTGCGCGCGGCGGACTGGCGCGTGGCGGTCGTCGATTTCCGGCCTTACGGCGGCACGTGTGCTTTGCGGGGGTGCGATCCGAAGAAGATGATGGTGTCTGCTGCCACCGCATATGACTATGCATGCCGCATGCGTGAACATGGCGTCGTCGGCGAGCTGCATATCGCGTGGCCGGAATTGATGGCCTTCAAGCGCGGTTTTACCGATCCAGTCCCAGAGAAGATGGAACATCGCTACGCAAGGGCGGGGATCGACACGTATCATGGAACGGCACGGTTTACCGGGATGAACACGCTTGACGTCAATGGCCAGGCACTCGAGGCCAAGCATGTATTGCTCGCCACGGGGGCTGAGCCCGTCAAGCTGGGCATACCCGGCGAACAGCATCTCGTCGACAACGAAGCCTTTCTCGCGCTTGAGAAACTGCCGCCGCGCATCGTGCTTGTCGGCGGCGGTTACATCGCAGCCGAGTTCTCCCATCTCGCAGCTCGCGCCGGTGCACAGGTCACCATCCTGCAGCACGGTGAACGCATGCTGAAGCACTTCGATCCCGACCTTGTCGGCTGGCTGATGGAGTCGTTTGCTTCGCTCGGCATCGATG
>DATLGF010000257.1:0-6778 GCA_035540575.1 Noviherbaspirillum sp. | reverse complement strand
GTTCGTCGATGCGGCCACGCTCGACATCGTCATCCCGCTGGTGCTGGCCGGCATCGCGCTGTACTTCCTGCTCGCGCCGAACGCCGGCGCGATCGACAGCCGGCCGCGCCTGGCGGTCGGCCCGTATCGCAGCGTGGTGGTGCCGGGCATCGGCTTTTACGACGGCATGTTCGGCCCCGGCGCCGGCTCGTTCTTTTCGATGGCCGGCGTGGCGCTGCGCGGTCAGAACCTCGTCACGGCCACCGCCCATGCGAAGCTGCTCAACTTCGCCAGCAACATCGCCGCGCTCGCGGTCTTTGTCGCCGGCGGCAAGGTGCTGTGGACCGTCGGCGCGGTGATGGTGGCCGGCCAGGTCATCGGCGCCTGGGCCGGTTCGCATGCGATGGTGCGCGGCGGCGCGAAGCTGATCCGCCCGGTGATCGTGACCGTGTGCTTCGCGATGCTCGGCCGCTACCTGTGGCAGAAGGGCTACCTGCCGTTCTGAGCCAGAAGGGCTACCTGCCGTTCTGAACCGGCCGGCGCGCCCGGCATCCAATTTCGCAACGGGAGACGCGCATGTACATGGTGTACTGGACCGAGGTGGATGAAGACAAGAGCGTCGCGCATGGCCGTTCCTTCGATTCGGAAGACATGCGCGGCGCGATGCACTTCATGGAGGAATTGCGCAAGCGGCAGCGCGCGGGGGAACCGGTGTGCTTCGTCACCATGTCATCGGAAAACCCGCATTCCGTCGGCCATCCCGGCGTGGCCGACCCGAGTCCGGAGTACAACTGGAAGAAGCGGCGGCGCTAGGCTGGTGTTTCACCGGCTTCAACTGTTTCGCCAAGGCGAATATGGCGAACACCCTGACTATCTTTCATCCCGAGCGCAGCGAGGGATCTCCAGTGCATGCGTCGATGAGGTCCCTCGCTGCGCTCGGGACGACAGCTTGCTCAGGTTTTCGCCGTGCTCGCCTTGTTCCGCGTGATTCAGGTTATTCCCCTCTCACCACGGAAAGTCACTCGAAACCTTCAAGTCCCGCATTCCCCGCGCCGGATCTGGGCGGAGGAGATCACGCGCCGTCCCGGCAGGTCGGCGCGCGCGCACTGCACCATGCAGGCCGCGACCTGGTCCGCATGGACCGGCTTGTACGGACCGGGCGTCAGGAACGTGAAACGCTTGGCGACTTCTTCGCCGAAGCGGAATTCGCCGCGCGCGCCCAGCAGCAGCGAGGGGCGCAGGATCGTGGTCGAGGGGTAGTCGAGCGCCAGCAGGTCGCGCTCCATCTCGCCCTTGACCCGGTTGTAGAAGAACCAGGACTGCGGATTTGCGCCGATGGCGCTCACCACCAGGTAATGGTGGGCGCCGCCCTCCCGCCCGAGACGGGCGATCTCGAGCGGATACGCGTAGTCGACTTCGCGAAACGCCTGTTGCGAGCCGGCCGCCTTGATCGTCGTGCCGAGCGCGCACAGTATCTGGTCGACCTCGAACAGGTTCGCGTACTCGTCAAGCCGGAGAAAATCGACCACATGCTGCTCGACCCTGGCTTCGGCTCCCGCCGGCAGCGCAAGCGGGCGACGCACCGGCAGCACGATGCGCACCACCTCCGGATCGGCCAGCAGCGCGCGCAGGCAGGCGCCGCCCACCAGACCGCTGGCACCGGCCAGCAGGACGGTGCGCGGCGCGGCCATCAGGCCGCACCCGCGGACAACACCGACTGCGCGATGCGCCGCGCGCTCGGCAGAAAGCGCGCAATCGTCGACAGCAGTTCATCCTCGCCCACGGGCTTGCCGAGATAGGCGTCGCAACCGGCCCAGGAGCCACGGAACTTGTCGAGCGCGGAGGATTTGCTGGTCAGCATCACCACCGCGCTCTCGCGGGTGGCCGCGCTGGTCTTGATGCGCTTGCACACCTGGTAGCCGTCCATGCCCGGCATCATGATGTCGAGAAAGATGCAGGTGTAGTGCTTGGCCTGCGCCATGTCGATCGCCTTTTCGCCGTTCTCGGCGAAATCCACGTCGAAACGGAACGGCGCGAGCTTGGCCCGCATGAAGGCGCGCACGGTCGCGCTGTCATCGACGACCAGCACCGACTCCAGCGGGCTGGGTTCGAGATAGACCGGTTCCGGCGGCAGCCTGCGGTCATTCGCGCGGCGGAAGGTGCGCCCGTCCCAGGCGGTGGCCGCGGCTTCGCGGCGGTCGCGCTCGGCCAGCGCCGTTTTCATCTGCGCATCGAGCTGCTCGAACAGGCGCATCCAGTGGATCGGCCGTTCGACCCGGGGCCAGGGAAGGTCCGCTCCTCCTCGCCCGACCAGAACCGCCGGCGCATACACGCTCGGCCTGTGCGCATCGAGTTCGGCGAGCGCCTGCGCGCTGTCGCCGTTCACGAGGTAGATGTCGACCCGCTCCTCCGGACTGGCCGCCTCCGCGTAGCAGTAGGCGCGCCGGCCGGTCAGCCGGAACGTGGACGCGAGCATGGATTTTTCGGCATCGGAAAAACCCATCATTTCCAGGACGAAGCGGCGGCTGCCGGTCGGGCGGATTTCGGTGGCGTCGAAGGTAGGCATGGAGCGTGACTGGAGCAGGGCGGTTTTTCGGGAGCGCGTCAAGCGTATTGCTCAAATAATAACAGCTTCCATGAGTATCGCACACGCAAAAGCTTGCCGTTCGTAACTTTACGTTCATGGACAGGGCCGGAGTTGCCATCACGCTTTTTCGAAAACCCGGATAATGCCGGCTTCGACACCCGCCACTGGAACGCCCATGAGCGACTTTCGCAGCGATACCGTGACCCGCCCCACCGCCGCCATGAAAGCGGCCATGCTGGAAGCCCCGCTGGGCGACGACGTATTCGGCGACGACCCCACCGTCAACCGGCTGCAGGAGGTCGCCGCCGGGATGCTCGGCTTCGAGGCGGCCCTGTTCGCTCCCAGCGGCACCCAGACCAACCTGATCGCCCTGATGACGCACTGCCAGCGCGGCGACGAAGCGATCGTCGGCCAGCAATGGCATACCTACCGTTGGGAAGGCGGCGGCATGGCGGTGCTCGGATCGATCCAGCCGCAACCGCTGGAGCACCAGCCCGACGGCACGCTGGCGCTGGCCGACATCGAGGCGGCGATCAAGCCGGACGATCCGCACTTTGCCCGCACCCGTCTGGTCGTTCTGGAAAACACGACTGGCGGCAAGGTACTGCCGCAGCATTACATGCAGGACGTGCGCGATCTGGCAGCGCGTCGCGGCCTGTCCACGCATATCGACGGCGCACGCCTGTTCAATGCCGCGGTCGCGCTGGCGCCGGCCGGACAGGCGCTGCAGCAGGCGCGCGCCTTGTGCGCCGGGTACGACTCGCTGTCGCTGTGCCTGTCCAAGGGGCTGGGCGCGCCGGTGGGCTCGCTGCTGCTGGGCTCGAAGGACTTCATCGCCCGCGCGCGGCGCGTGCGCAAGATGCTCGGTGGCGGCATGCGCCAGGCCGGCATGCTGGCCGCGGCGGGCTTGTACGCGCTCGAGCACCATGTCGCCCGGCTGGCGGACGATCATGCGAATGCGCGCCTGCTGGCCGAGGGGCTGGGGGCGGCGGCACGCGGCAACCCGGCGCTGGCCGGGCGCATGCACGTACATCCGGTGCAGACCAATATCCTGTTTACCGACATCGATGCGGCGCTTGCGGACCCGCTGCTCGCCCACCTCGCGGCGCACGGCATCCGCGTCACCAGCGGCTATGTCGGCGCCGGAGAACGCAGCGTGCGCCGCGTGCGCTGGGTCACCCATCTGGACGTGGGCCGCAAGGACGTGGAGCGCGCGGTGGCGGTGCTCCAGGACTGGAGCGAAGCGGTATAGAGAGCGGCTATTGATTCTCTAGGATCAATCAATTTGAGGCCGCGAACGAGAATGACTATCATTCAGCTCATGGATAGATGGACTGAAGGAGAGTCAAATGATCGTTGCCGCCCGCACCGCCAGCCAGGTCCTCGTTCACATGAGCGTGGCCTTCCTGATCATGTACGCGTTCACCGGTTCGCTCGCGTTCGGCGGACTGGCCGCGGTGCTCGAGCCGATCTGCGTCGTGGGCATCCTTCCGCTGCACGACCGGCTGTGGAAGTCCATCGAAGCGCGCGCGGTCAAGAAGACAGCGGCGCTGCCGGAAGCCGCGCATGCGGCGCAGTGAGATCCGGCCATACTTGATGTGGCGCAACCGGATCCGGCTGCGCGTTCCCTATGATCATCCGGATCAGATCAGACAGGAGAAACACAGATGGCAGGTTTCTGCATCAACATCGAAGAGAAGACGTTGTCCAACGACAACTTCCGCGAAGTGCTGTTTACGACCTCGCGCAGCCAGGTCGTCGTGATGACCCTGCAGCCTGGCGAAGAGATCGGCCAGGAAAAGCACGACACCCACGACCAGTTCATCCGCGTCGAGGCCGGCGAGGGCAAGGCGATCATGGACGGCGAGGAGCACGCGCTCGAGGATGGCGTGGCCATCGTGATTCCGGCCGGCACCGAACACAACGTGATCAACACGTCGAAAACCGAGCCGATGCGGCTGTATACGATCTACGCGCCGCCTGAACACCCGGATCGCACCGTGCACAAGACCAAGGCGGAAGCCGACGAGTACGAGCGACAGCACGGCCACTGATGATACCCGCGCCGCCCTCCCCGGGCGGACGCGGCGTCCCGCTGCGACCACACACGTATTGCTGCGCAGCAAGCCATTTCCCGGATTTTGACCTAAAGTAAGCGGCAAGCGCGCCCGCGTCCAGCGGGCATTCAAGCTCGGCCGGCGCGCCGCATCGGCGGACATCCGCGGAAAGGTCCTATGCCCATCCCCTCGCTCTCGACCCGTGCGCGGCTGCTGCTGTCCCACGGTTTCCTCCTGCTCGCCCTTGCGCTGATCCTTCTGCTTGCACTGTCCGGCGGCCCGCCCGCGGTCACCGCGGGTCTCGCAGCGGTCGCGCTGCTGGCCGGCTTCGGCGCGGCATGGGCGGCCATGCGCGCGGTTTCCCACAGCTTCGCCGCAGCCAATGACGCGGCGCGCCGGCTTGCCGCGGGCGACCTCTCCGAACCGATTCCGGTCCACGGTCCGGCGGAGGCGCGTGCGCTTCTTCGCGCATTGCACGAGGCCGGCGAGCGCATGTTCGCCGTCGTCTGCAGCGTGCGCACCGGCACCACCGCCGTGGCCAGCATGTCGGCCGCGCTGGCGAGCGACAACGCCGCGCTGTCGGCGCGGACCGAGGCCCAGGCTGGTTCGCTGGAAGAAACCGCGTCATCGGTCGAAGAGCTGACATCGACGGTCAAGCAGAACGCGGTTCATGCGGCCGAGGCCAACCGGCTGGCCGGATCGGCGTCGCAGGCGGCCGGCGACGGCGGCAAGGTGGTGGAAGACGTGGTGCGCACGATGGGCGCGATCCGCGATCGCTCGCACAAGGTGGTCGACATCATCGGCGTGATCGACGGCATCGCGTTCCAGACCAACATCCTTGCGCTCAACGCGGCGGTGGAGGCGGCGCGCGCCGGCGAACAGGGCCGCGGCTTCGCAGTGGTCGCCGCCGAGGTGCGCAGCCTGGCCCACCGTTCCGCCGCGGCCGCGAAGGAGATCAAGCAGCTGATCGGCGATTCGGTCGAGCAGGTGGAAGCCGGCAGCCGTCTGGTCGATCAGGCGGGCGCGGCAATGGGCGGGATCATCGCCTCGGTCGAACGGGTGACGGCGATCATGAACGAGATCAGCGCGGCGACCCGGGAACAGAGCAGCGGCATCGAGGAAATCAGCCGCGCGATCGTGCAGGTCGACGCCGGCACGCAGCAGAATGCCGGCCTCGTCGAGGCGGCGGGCCGGGCCACCGCGCACCTGCACGACCAGGCGGTGATGCTGACCGGCGCGGTGGCCGGCTTTTCGCTCGGGGCGCGCGAGTTCGGCAACGCCGACGACGCGGCGGCGATGGTGCGCAATGCGGTGGCCTTCTGCGCCGCGCAGGGAGCCGAGGCGCTGATCGACGAAGTCAACAAGCTCGGCCGCGGCCGTTTCATCGACCGCGATCTGTACATCAGCGTCTATTCCGGGACAGGCCAGGTGCTGGCCCACGGGGCCAACCCGCGCCTGGTCGGCGCCGACGGCAGTACGTTCAAGGACACCGACGGCAAGCTGTTCGTCAAGGAGATCGTCGCGCGGGCGCGTCAGGCCGGCTCGGGCTGGCTCGACTACAAGTGGGCCCATCCGGTGACGAAGAAGACCCTGGTCAAGACCACCTGTTTCGAACGCGCGGGCGATCTCGTCGTCGCCTGCGGCTTCTACAAGAACGCGTAGGACTCAGACCGCGGCGCCGCCGCTATCCCAGAACGTCGCTTCGATCTTGTGTCCGTCCGGATCGCGCACGAAGCAGCCATAGTACGGGTCGCCGTACATCGGGCGCGGACCGGGCGCGCCGGAGTCGGTGGCGCCGGCTTCGAGCGCGGCCTGATAGAAGGCGTCGACGGCTTGCTTCGAGGCGGCGACGAAGCTCACATGGGTGCCGTTGCCCACCGAGGCGGGATAGCCGTCGATCGGGGTCTGTACCCAGAACTCGGGAAACCGCTTGCCGTATGCCGCGGCGCCCGGGTGGTCCATCACACGCCTGATGTCCAGCGCGGCCAGCACGCTGTCGTAGAACCGCACGGCGGCCGCGAAGTCGTTGGTGCCGATCGATACGTGGGAGATGATGCTCGGATTGTCGTCTGCCATGGCGCCTCCTAGCCGTCCATCATATTCAATTCCGGCCGCCACGCGGTCCGTGGCGCTTGCGACAACTCAAACGGCCAGC
>DATLGF010000256.1:0-3313 GCA_035540575.1 Noviherbaspirillum sp. | reverse complement strand
ACCGCCAGGATGCGGCCTACAAGGCCAGCGTGCTGCCGAAGGGCCTGCCGCGCGTGGCCATCGAAGCCGGCGTGACGGCCTTCTGGCACAAGTACGTCGGCCTGGAAGGCGCGGTGATCGGCATCGACACGTTCGGCGAATCGGCGCCGGCTGGCGTGCTGTTCAAGCATTTCGGCTTCACGACGGAGAACGTCGTTGCCAAGGTGAAGGGCGTATTGGGTTAATGACTCCTCTCCCTTCGCGGGAGAGGCGGGGAGGGGGATGGGTTCTTCGCGGCAGAGCGAGCGAGACCCACCCCCACCCCGGCCCTCCCCCTGAGGGGGAGGGAGTGTTCGGAGATTTTTCGTTCAGGAGAAGACTATGACCATCCGCGTTGCAATCAACGGCTACGGCCGAATCGGCCGCAACATCCTTCGTGCCCACTACGAAGGCGGCAAGAAGAATGACATCCAGATCGTCGCGATCAACGACCTCGGCAACGCCCAGTCGAACGCGCATCTGACCCGCTACGACACCGCGCACGGCAAGTTCCCGGGCACCGTCGAAGTCGACGGCGATTACATGGTCGTCAACGGCGACAAGATCCGCGTGTTCGCGCAGCGCGATCCGGCCCAGATTCCCTGGGGCGAGCTGAACGTCGACGTGGTGCTCGAGTGCACCGGCTTCTTCACCAGCAAGGAAAAGGCCTCGGCCCACCTGAAGGGCGGCGCGAAGAAGGTGATCATTTCCGCGCCGGGCGGCAAGGACGTGGATGCGACCGTCGTGTTCGGCGTGAATCAGGACGTGTTGAAGGCTTCCGACACGGTCATTTCGAACGCCTCGTGCACCACCAACTGCCTGGCCCCGCTGGTCAAGCCGCTGCATGACAAGATCGGCCTGTTGAACGGCCTGATGACCACCGTGCACGCCTACACCAACGACCAGGTGCTGACCGACGTGATGCACGAAGACCTGCGCCGCGCCCGTTCCGCGACCCAGTCGATGATCCCGACCAAGACCGGCGCCGCTGCGGCAGTCGGCCTGGTGCTGCCCGAGCTGAACGGCAAGCTGGACGGCTTCGCGATCCGCGTGCCCACCATCAACGTCTCGATCGTCGACCTGTCCTTCATCGCCGCGCGCGACACCTCGGTCGAGGAAGTCAACGCAATCATGAAGGCAGCCGCCGATGGCGCGCTCAAGGGCATCCTGACCTACAACACCGATCCGTTGGTCTCGGTCGACTACAACCACAACCCGGCTTCGTCGAACTTCGACGCGACCCTGACCAAGGTCTCCGGCCGCCTGGTGAAGGTGTCGTCCTGGTACGACAACGAGTGGGGCTTCTCGAACCGCATGCTGGACACCACGGTTGCGCTGATGAACGCGAAGTAGGCTTCGACCGTGCAAAAGCAAAACGCCCCGGCATGCCGGGGCGTTTTGCTTTCGGCATCGGCTTGCGATGCCGGTCAGCCGAATATCGCGGCCCACAGCCGCTGCACCGCGGCGACTTCCTCGGTGACCTTCTCCGCGCCCACGCGCGCCCGTTCCTCGCCCTGCAGGCGCATCTGGTGCTGCAGCTTGCGGAACCTGCGGTACGCGTCGGAGACGTTCAGCGCAAGTCCTGCGTCGATCAGGCCCAGCTCGCCGCACAGCCTGAGCAGCGCGATGTTGCCGATGTCGGCGGTCAGCTGCGGGTACTTGCATGCGTGGCGCAGCACCAGGTATTGCACAATGAATTCGATGTCGATCATCCCGCCTTCGTCGTGCTTCAGATCGAACAGCTCGGTGCGGTTCGGATGCGCGTCGTGCAACTTCCTGCGCATCGCCAGCACTTCCCGCTTGAGGTCTGCCTCGTCGCGTTCCTGGCGCAGCACCGCCTCGCGGATCGCCTCGAAGCGCTGCCCGATCTCGGCATCGCCCGCGCAGAAGCGCGCGCGCGTGAGCGCCTGGTGCTCCCATACCCAGGCGGACTGCTTCTGGTATTTCTCGAACGCCGACACCTTCGATACCAGCAGTCCCGACGCGCCGTCCGGGCGCAGTGCGATGTCGATGTCGAACAGGATGCCGGCCGGCGTGTGGCTGGTCATCCAGGTGATGAAGCGCTGCGCAAGTTTTGCATACAGCGCGGGCGCCTCCTGGTCCTCGTCGTCATAGAGGAAGATCACGTCGAGGTCCGACGCATAGCCGAGTTCCTTGCCGCCGAGCTTGCCGTAGGCGATGACCGCAAACAGCGGCGTATCGCGATGGCGGCCGGGAATGCTCTTCCACGCCGCGCCGATGGTTGCATGCACCAGGATGTCGGCCAGCGCGGACAGGTGGTCGGCGAGCTTTTCCACCGTCAGCATGCCTTCCAGGTCCTGGGCGAGCAGGCGGAACAGCTGCGCATGGTGCAGTTCGCGCAACACGTTCATCTGCATCTCGGTATCGCCTTCAACCGCTTCGAGCCGGCGCTGCACTTCCTGCGCGAAGGCCGGCCAGTCGGGCGCCGCATGCAGCGTGCGATCCTCCAGCAATTCATCGAGCAGGATCGGATGCCGGGTCAGGTACTGGGCGGCCCAGCGGCTCGCGCACATCATGCGGATCACGCGCTCCAGCGTATGCGGGTACTCGGTCAGCAGCGCGAGATAGGCGGCACGTCGTGCGATCGCCTCGAGGAAATCAAGCAAGCGGCCGAGCGTGGCGGTCGCGGTCGCCGGCTCTTCGCCGATCAGCGGCAGGGCGGTGTGGATCAGCGCGAGCAGCTTGGTGCGGCTCGCCGCAGGCAGCGAATGCAGCTTGGCAGACTGGATTGTCGCCATCAGGCGCTGCGCGGCCTCGCGCGGTGCCGGAAAGCCGCAGTCCTGCAGCCGCGCTTCCAGGCTGTCCACACCTTCGGTCTCCGAGAGCGGCGCATGCGCGGCCTCGTCGGAGTCGCCGTCGTCGCTTCCCTTCTCGCTGAACATCGCATCGAACTGGGCGGCAACGATGGCGCGCTCGCGCCCGAGTTCGGCCAGCAGTTCGTCCACCGTCGCGCAGCCCATCATCTGCGCGACAACCAGCCGCTCCTCGTCGCCCGGCGGCAGTGTGTGGGTCTGCGCATCCTCGCGGTACTGCAGCCGGTGCTCGAGATTGCGCAGGAAGGCGTAGGCGGCCTGCAGCTGCGCGACGTCGTCTGCCGACAGCAACTGCTTGTGCGCCAGCATGTCCAGCGTCCTGCGCGTGGAACGGTCGCGCAGCTCGGTGTCGCGGCCGCCACGGATTAGCTGGAATACCTGGGCAAGGAATTCGATCTCGCGGATGCCGCCGCGGCCAAGCTTGACATTGTGGCTGCGCTCGGGGTGGCGCGCCTCCTGGC
>DATLGF010000255.1:0-8116 GCA_035540575.1 Noviherbaspirillum sp. | reverse complement strand
GCGAACCTTGGCGCATCGTCCACCTGCTGGCCGTCACGCAGATCATTTCCTACGGTTCGCTGTTCTATGCGTTCGCGCTGCTGGCGCCCGCCATACGGGATGAATTCGGCTGGCGCAACGAACTGGTGTTCGGCGCCTTCTCGCTGAGCCTGCTGGTGGCGGGTCTGGGTGCTTCGCCGGCCGGGGCGCTGATCGACAGGCATGGCGGGCGAAGCGTGATGGCCGCCGGCTCGGTTCTTGCCGCGCTCGGCCTGCTTGGAGCCGCGATGGCGCGCAGCCTGCCCGGCTACTACCTCGCATGGATGCTGATCGGCGCGGCGATGGCGACGGTGCTGTACGAGGCAGCCTTTGCCACCATCAACGCGGCATTCGAGACCGGCGCCCGCAGAGCCGTCAGCGTGCTCACGCTGTACGGCGGCTTTGCCAGCACCGTGTTCTGGCCCCTGACTTTGCAGCTGAACGGCACGCTCGGATGGCGCGGCACCTTCGCCGCCTATGCGGCGCTGCAGCTATGCGTATGCCTGCCGGCCCATCTGGCGATGCGCGGCAGGGCCGGCCGCGCGGCGACAGGTGCAGGGACGCCGGCCCACGGGCACACGCTCGCCGAAGCCCTGCGCGATCCGGTGTTCTGGAAGCTCGCCTGCGCGTTCGCCACCAACATGTTCATTTTCTCGGCGATGTCGGTGCACGTGATTCCGCTGCTGCAGCGCTTCGGCCACGGCGTCGGCACCGCGGTCTTTCTCGCCGCGCTGATCGGCCCGATGCAGGTGGCCGGCCGGCTGGGGGAAATGACGCTGGCCAGCCGATTCGCGCCGGCCGCGGTCGGCCGAGTCACGTTCGCGCTGCTGCCCGCGGGCCTGCTGGCCTTGCTGATGCTCGGCGAACGCCAGTTCGCCGCTGCGCTCTTCTGCATCCTCTACGGCATGAGCAACGGCATCATGACCATCGTGCGCGGCACCGTGCCGATCGAACTGTTCGGCCGGCAGAACTACGGCGCCATCGCCGGCGCGCTGGCCGGGCCCACGCTGATCGCCAAGGCGGCGGGGCCGCTGGTGCTCGCCGCGCTGGTCGAATTTTTCCCGGGCGACCGCTGGCTGGTCGCCTTCCTGCTGGCGGTCGCGCTGTTGTCGATGGCCGCCTTCCTGGCGGCGCTGTCCGGGCGCCGCCCCACTACCGAGCGAGAACATGGACGAACGGAACAAAGATGAACAATACAAGGATGAGCAGTACGAAAGGGGCCTGCGCATGCGCAGGCAGGTGATGGGTGACGCGTTCGTCGACCGCGCGTTCGCCGGCGCGGACGAATTTACGATGCCGCTGCAGGAATTCATCACGCGCAACGCCTGGGGCACGGTCTGGTGTCGCGACGGTCTCGATCTCAAGACGCGCAGCCTGATCACGGTTGCGATGCTGACCGCGCTCGGGCGCACGCATGAGCTGAAGGGGCATCTGCGCGGCGCGCTCAACAATGGCGCGACGCGCGAGGAGTTGCGCGAGTTGCTGTTGCACGCGGCGGTCTATTGCGGCGCGCCGGCAGCGGTTGAAGGCTTCCGTGCCGCGCAGGAAGTCCTGGGTCCGTCGCCGGAATAGGCGGATGGTTCCAGTGAGCGATGTGGCAATTTCCTTGCGGTGCCTGGACCTGTCTGGCTGCTAAAGCCAATATGAAAACAGCCGCACCGCCCATTCGCGCATGCGTACGCGCAGTCCGCGCTGCTTCCACTCTTCCTCCCGGATCTCGGCCGAATCGCGCAGGTCGCGCTGGAACAGCGTCTCCATCTGCCTGGCGAAGTCGGCATCGAGGATGACGGCGTTGATCTCGTCGTTGTGCAGGAAGCTGCGCATGTCGAGATTGGTCGAGCCTATGGTCGACCAGACGCCGTCGATGACTGCGGTCTTCGCATGCAGCATCGCACCCTTGCGTTCGTAGATCTTCACGCCGGCTGCAAGCAGTTCGTCGTAGAACGAGCGGCCCGCATGCAGCACCAGGCTGACGTCGGAAAAACTCGGAAAGATGATCTTCACGTCCACGCCCCGGCGCGCCGCATCGGTGATCGCTTGAAGCACTTCGCGATCGGGCACGAAATAGGCGGTGGTGATGTGGATGTAGCGATCCGCATGCACGAAGGCCGAGATGTAGGTCTTGTACACCGCATGATGGCCGCGGTCCGGCGTGGTGCCGATCGCGCGCACCAGCGCGTTGCCGGCCTGCCGCGGCGGCGGAAAGTAGTTGGCCGGCGGCGGCAGGTGTCCGGTCTGGCGCAGCCAGGCATCAAGGAATTTTTCCTGGAAATCGGCGACGACCGGTCCCTCGATGCGCATGTGGGTATCGCGCCAGGCGGCGTCGCGCGCATCGGGCGGAGGCTCGCCCGAACCCGCCGACAGCGAGCTCTTGCCGTACACCTTGCTGATGTTGACGCCGCCGGTGAACGCGACCTGTCCGTCGACGACCAGGATCTTGCGGTGATTGCGCTGGTTCACTTCCCAGCGGCCGCGGGCGTAAAGCGGATTGACCGGGTTGTACTCGAGCACTGCGATGCCGGCCGCGCGCATCCGCTCGAAGAACTCGCGCGGCGTGTCGAGGGCGCCGACGCTGTCGTAAATCACGTTGACCACCACACCCGCGCGGCGCTTCTCGATCAGCAGGTCGGCCAGCTCATGGCCGACCTCATCGGCATCGAAGATATAGGTTTCGAGGTTGACATGATCGCTCGCGGCGGCAATCGCCTCGCGCATCGCGCGCATGGTTGCCGGGCCGTCGTCGAGCAGGGCGACCTTGTTGCCGGCGACGAGAGGGCGGCCCGCGATGCGCTCCTCGGCGGCGACATGGTGCGCAAGGATGTCGGTCGGACCCACACGTTCGGCCAGCGCATCGAGCATCGCTTCACGCCGCTTCGGCGGAACCTCTCCGCCGGAAGTGACGATCGTGGGAGCAGGCGTGCCGGACAAGCGCTCTCGCAGATGGGTGACGTCGGGCAGCGTGGTCGCGCATCCGGCGAGCGCGCATAGCAGGGCGGCCTGCGCGATCCGAAGACGCGCAAGGCTAGCAAGGAACGGGAACCGGTCCATTCCCACATCCGCAGCGGCAAGCGAGGTGTGCGCCCATGCGGATTGGAGCCGGTTTCAAGAACGATAATTCCCGCGCGCCATTGTGGATTCGCAACGCGGACATCGAGAAAGGAAGAGCGGGCAATGCCCGCTCGCAAGTCAGCGTGAACCTCTTTGCATGCCGTTGTTGGGTGCATGCGAGATCGCATACCCCTTGGCATTGATCTGCTGCAGGGCGTCCGAGGCGGGCAACCCGTCGACGGGCTCATTCCCGTCATCCAGATCGACGTTGTTCAAGGCAGTCTCCCAGTCGATTGCCGTGGCCTCGTTCGGGATCGGTCGGCCTTCCGGGACGGCAAGGTAGGAGTACTGGCCTTCTGCCTGGGGGCGGCGATAGACATCCACTTTCATGACTTCCTTTCCTCCTTCAAAAAAGGTGTCCCTAATGGACACTCTGCCATCGGCAAAGGTTGCGCGGTAACGCCTTTTTCGCCGGCAATCCTTCCTCTCTTTCCCCTCCGTCTTCTTCTCTCGAAAACATTCGTTTTCATAGGGAAAACTTTCGTCAAAAAAACCTTTCCGAGTTGCATAAACGCGTATTGACCACAGAAAACCCGTGTTTAGAATGGGCAACGTTGCGCTACGTCAAGAAGAAGCGATTACGCAGGACAACACCCGTAGCGCGCGCTTCGCCCCCACTCGCGTGAGCGCACCTGAAGGTGCGCCGTTTCAAGTCAGCAAGTCCGGCGAAGCCCATCCGGCGGCTCGTGCGCGAGCCGTGTTTGCAGATTTGACGGAGAGCACGCATGACCGATCTACACGCATTCAAGGCTGGCGCGAAGAACTGGATCCGCTCCGCTTCCCTCGCTGCCGTCGTTGCCATGGCAGCGGCCTTCGCTACACCCGCCCAAGCAAGCTCCCATGTTGTCCTGGATGCCACGCTCAACGAACGCGTAGTGATGGTGCCGGCGATTTCCGGCGGCCAGCGCATCCAGCTCGAAACCACCATCTTCACCCCGCCGGGCAACGGCCCGTTCCCGGTGCTGATCATGAACCACGGCAAGGCCATGGGCAGCCCGCGTGCGCAAAACCGCGACCGCTTCCTGGTCGTCAGCCGTGAATTCGTGCGCCGCGGCTATGCAGTCGTCGTGCCGATGCGCAAGGGCTTTTCCAAGTCTACCGGCGACTATGCCGACCGTGGTTGCAACATGACGGCCAACGGCCACATTCAGGCTGAAGATCTGTTCGGCACGCTGAACTATCTGCGCGGCCAGAGCTGGGCCGACGCCAATCGCGTGGTGGTCGCGGGCCAGTCCTATGGCGGCCTGACCACGATGGCCTTCGGCACCCGCAACTATCCCGGCGTGCGCGGCCTGATCAATTTCGCCGGCGGGCTGAAGGTACACGGCGGCACCTGCCGCTGGCAGGATTCGCTGGTGCAGGCCTTCCACAGCTACGGCGCGCGCAGCAGCGTGCCGAGCCTGTGGTTCTACGGCGAGAACGATGGTCACTTCGACCATGAACTCGCCGGGCGCATGCACACTGCCTACACCCGCGCCGGCGGCAACGCGCGCCTGGTCGCGTTCGGACCGTTCAAGAGCGATGCGCACAGCATGATCGGCAGCCGCGACGGCGTGCGCATCTGGCTGCCCGAAACCGAGCGTTTCCTCGCCTCGATCGGCATGCCGAGCGCGCCGGTGATCGCGCTGGCCGACGACAACCGCTTCCCGGCCACCGGCTATGCGGAAGTGGACAACCTCGAGGCAGTGCCCTTCCTGCGCGACCATGGCCGCGAGCAATACCGCGCGTTCCTGTCCAAGACCTTCCCGCGCGCGTTCGCCGTGTCCCCGACCGGTGCCTGGAGCTGGGCGGAAGAGGGTGACGATCCGGCCGCGCAAGCGCTGGCGAATTGCGAGAAGAACAGCAGCCAGGCCTGCCATCTGTATGCGGTCGACAACCGCGTGGTATGGGCTCCCGAGCCGGCTGCGCCGGTACTGGCCGACACCGCGCCGGCCACGCCCGGCCAGTCTGCCACCCAGACCGGTTCCGGCCAGCAGGCCGACGGCGTGACCGGGCGATAGCGCCTGCTATGCTTGTCCATCCGACACGACCGGAAGGACAACATGCCCGATTCCCCCCTCCATCCATCAGGCCCGCATGCGGGCCTGATTCGTTGCGGCTGGGCCAATCCCGCCAATCCGCGCTACCTCGCCTACCATGATGAAGAGTGGGGCGTGCCCTGCCATGACGAGGCCCGCCTGTTCGAGATGCTCAACCTGGAAGGCGCGCAGGCGGGCCTGAGCTGGGAGACCATCCTCAACAAGCGCGCCGGCTATCGCGCCGCATTCGACGACTGGGACCCGGAGAAGATTGCCCGCTACGACGCCACGCGCGTCGCGCAGCTGCTCGCGAACCCATCCATCGTGCGCAACCGGCTGAAGGTGGCCGCCGCGATCACCAATGCCCAGGCCTACCTGCGCCTGCGCGACGAGCGCGGCGGCCTGGCGCCGCTGCTGTGGGATTATGTGGACGGCAAGCCCTTGCAGAATGCGCCGCGCAGCCTGGCCGAGGTGCCGGCACGCACCGCGTTGTCCGACCGCATTGCGAAGGACTTGTCGCGGCGCGGCTTCAAGTTCGTCGGCTCGACCATCGTCTATGCATACATGCAGGCGGTGGGCCTGGTGAACGATCACTGCGTCGATTGTTTCCGTCACGCCCAGCTGCGCTGAGCGTTGCGAGGACTCAAGGCACGCCCAGGCGCAACGCGGGATAGTGGTTCCGATCCACGTCCCAGCCATGCCAAGACACCTGTTTCTCGCCGCCTTGCTGATTCCGTCGCTGGCCCACGCCGACTTCAATGGCGCCTGGGTTGGCTGGATCTGTCCGTCCGGCGTCGAGCGCAGTTCGGGGCAATGCGCGAACTTCGTGCTCGAACTGATGGAAAAGGACGGCACGCTGTGCGGCACGCACATGTTCGCCACCGCCGGCGCCGAGCGCATCGACGAGGGCGGCGCCCCGTCGCTGACCGGCGAGGTTACGGAGGCGGCGGCCAGCGGCGTGGCGGTCAGCACGCTAGGGCCGCAGCCGGTGCGCGTACGCGTGGCACTCAGGGTCGATGGCAACACACTGCGCTGGGAGCGGCTGGACAATCCGTCCGGCGAGACGCTGCTGCCCAAACAGGCGCGCCTGACCCGTTCAAGAAGTCGCACGCTGTTTGCGCCGCTGTTCGAGCAGGAATTGCGCGCGGCCTGTACCTATGTGTTCAATCTGGCGGCGGCCGCGCGCGAGCCGGCGATTCCCGGCAGCGCAGGCGAGGGCGCTCCGGCTGCACCGGAAGCGGCGCCGGCCGCGCCACCCTCTGCGCGCTGAACCGCAGAATCTTCTTGGCCGCAGCGGGCTGCTTTCCGGATTTTCTGCGGCAAAAGCGCTGCTACATTGCTCCGGTCGGGCAGCGCCGCAGCGCTTTGCGGCGGCAATGCCCGACTCTCTCCTCAGTGTCTCCTGAGGTTTGGAGTGGAGGCGGCGCGCCGCCTCCACTCCCTTTTTTGCCCGCCGGGAAGTTGCCTGAAAGTTACAAGTCCGTGGTTCTGCAGTAAGATGGCCGCACGCCATGAGCATCGTCGCCGTCTTCAACCAGAAGGGGGGCGTGGGCAAGACCACCACAGCCCTCAACCTCGCCGCCGCGCTGGCGCGCCGTGGGCGCGCGCCCTGCGGTTTCGATCTCGATCCGCAGGCCCATTTCTCGGCGATCGCCGGCATCACCGCGGCATCCGGCGAGGAGACGCTGTTGACCCTGTTCCAGCGCAACCGGCCGCTGGGCGAACTGATGCGGGCCGCCGAAAACGGCATCCAGGTACTGCCGGCCCACATGGAACTCTCCAAGGTCGATACGCTGTTCGGCAAGGGCTACAACGTGGTCAACCGGCTCAACACTGCGCTGCGCAGCGAGGGCCTGTGCGGCAGCCCGGTGCCGGTGCTGATCGACTGCTCACCGCTGATCGGCGTGCTGTCGCTCAACGCGATCTTCGCCAGCGACTGCCTGATCGTGCCGGTCTCGGCCGATCACCTGTCCTATAAAAGCGCGCTGCAGGTCGATCGCGCGCTGACTGCGCTGGAGCCGGTGCTCAAGCGCCGCGTCCGGCGCCGCTACCTGCTGACCCGGTTCGATGCCCGGCGGCGCATGGCGCGCGAGATCCAGCAGATGATGGAGGAACGCTTCGGCGATGACGTCTGCAAGACGCGAATCGGGGAGAACGTGAGCCTGGCAGAGAGTCCGGCCTGGAACAGGACCGTGTTCGAGCACGCGCCGGCCAGCCGCGGCGCGCAGGATTATGAGGCGCTGCTCGACGAGCTGCTGCGCGACGGCGTGTTCTGAATCACTTCGAGATCAGCGTCAGAATGTCCTCCATCGAGGCGGACTGGCGGAGCCTGTCGTCAGGGTGGCGTGCCGTGCAGTGGAGCACCGTGCAGTGCCTGTACATCTGCACCAGCTTGCGCTGCGCATCGGCCTGGTCGCGTCCCGCGATGACGATGCTGTCGATTTTCTGGCCGCTGCGCGTCGCGATTGCGAATTCGAATTTGAGCATCGCTTCTCCCCGGTGTCGTGTAACCGGTTTTATAACGGCATGCATGCCTGTTGGCAACAAGGTTACGACGCGCCGCGGCGCCGGGGACTGGTCGCCGGGGCGCGGCCTGAAAGCTTTTCCTGCATCGGTTAGACTTCCCACTTCTGCAATCCGCCGCGCCCGCACCCGTTCATGACGGTCCGCGAAGCATGAGGCGGAATGGTCAACGCCAGCATGCCCGCCGGTTCCGGCGGCGCTGCGGCCGGGCCGGGGACGACCCTGGCCTGAATTCCCCTGATCGTGGACGGCCACGAAAATTCCAAGAGGCATTCATGTCCTGGCTGATCCTGTTTGTCGCGGGTTTGATGGAAATCGTCTGGGCCGTCGGGCTCAAGTACACCCAGGGTTTCACCCGGCTCGGCCCTTCGGTGCTGACCCTGTCGGCAATGGTTGCGAGCGTGGTCCTGCTCGGCATGGCGATGAAGACGCTGCCGATCGGCACCGCC
>DATLGF010000254.1:0-2775 GCA_035540575.1 Noviherbaspirillum sp. | reverse complement strand
CGCAGGGCAATGGACGGTAGAGGACGCGGACGTTCGCCATTAAAATGACGCGTCGTATTCCCGCGCAATGACGCCGCAAAGATCCCGCATGGCACAAGCATCTGCCCTGAAAACAGTTCCCGAATCCGTCGTTGCGGATTCCGCAATGGCGAAACACACGCCAATGATGCAGCAGTACCTGCGCATCAAGGCCGAACACCCGGCGATGCTGGTGTTCTACCGGATGGGGGACTTCTACGAACTGTTCTTCGACGATGCCGAGAAGGCTGCGCGCCTGCTCGGCATCACGCTGACCCAGCGCGGCAATTCGAACGGCGCGCCGATCAAGATGGCGGGCGTGCCGTTTCACTCCGTCGAGCAATACCTGGCCAAGCTGATCAAGCTCGGCGAGTCGGTCGCGATCTGCGAACAGATCGGCGATCCGGCCACCAGCAAGGGGCCGGTCGAACGCAAGGTCGTACGCGTCGTCACGCCCGGCACACTGACCGATTCGGACCTGCTTCCAGAGAAATCGGAGCGCCCGCTGCTCGCGCTGTGCACGCAAACCCAGCGCAAGACCATCACGGCCGGCCTGGCGTGGCTGTCGCTGGCCAGCGGTGCGTTGAAGCTGATGGAATTCAGCTGTGAAGCCAGCCATTTCGACGCGCGACTCAAACAGGAGCTTGAGCGCATCGCCGCGGCAGAAATTCTGGTCGGTGAAGACATCCCGCTGTTGCACATGCAGGCGAGCGGCAAGTTCACCGCCGTTCCCCCATGGCATTTCGATGCCGCATCCGGTCGCACCGCCCTGCTCGAGCAGCTGGGTGTGGCCACGCTGAGCGGCTTTGGGGCCGAACAACTCGGTCCGGCCATCGGCGCCGCGGGCGCGCTGCTGCGCTACGCGCAGTCGACACAGGGTCGCGGCCTGCAGCATGTGCGCACGCTCACTGTCGAGAGCGAGAACGAATTCATCGGATTGGACGCGGCCACGCGGCGCAACCTGGAACTGACCGAAACCCTGCGGGCATCGGAAGGCTCGAATTCTCCCACGCTGTTCTCGCTGCTCGACCACTGCCGCACCCCGATGGGGTCGCGCCTGCTGCGCTACTGGCTGCACCATGCGCGGCGCGATCAGGAGGTGGCGAAGGCGCGCCATGCCGCGCTCAATGCCTTGATGCGCGACGATGCCGAATCGGGGCTCGCCGCGGCACTGTCGGCCGTTCCCGACATCGAACGCATCACCACGCGCGTGGCCCTGCAAAGCGCGCGCCCGCGCGACCTGGCAGGCCTGCGCGCCGGCCTGCAGCAGCTGCCGGCGCTGCGCGCCTGCGTGGCGATCTGCAACCAGGATGCGGAAGCGCCCCTGCTGCTGCAGATCCATGACGCGCTCGCGACTCCGGCCGAATGCCTCGACCTGCTGGAACGGTCGATTGCAACCGAGCCGGCCGCGCAGGTTCGTGACGGCGGGGTGATCGCGCGCGGCTTCGATGCCGAGCTCGACGAGCTGCGCGCGCTGTCGGAAAACGCCGGACAGTTCCTGGTCGACCTGGAAACACGCGAACGCGCGCGCACCGGCATCGCCAATCTGCGCGTCGAATACAACAAGGTGCACGGCTTCTATATCGAGGTGACCAACGGCCAGACCGACAAGGTGCCGGACGATTACCGCCGTCGCCAAACGTTGAAGAATGCCGAACGCTATATCACGCCGGAGCTGAAAGCCTTCGAGGACAAGGCCTTGTCAGCGCAGGAGCGCGCGCTGGCGCGCGAGAAGCACCTGTATGAACGCGTGCTGGCGGATCTCGGAGTGCATATCGGCACGCTGCAGGCAATCGCCCATGCGCTGGCGCAACTTGATGCGCTGGTCGCGCTGGCCGGTCATGCGATGCGCAACAACTGGTGCGCGCCGCAACTGGTCGCCGAGCCTGTGCTCAAGATCGAGCGCGGACGCCACCCGGTCGTCGAAAACCAGATCGAGCGCTTCATCGCCAATGACTGCATGCTCGACGAAGAGCGCAAGCTGCTGCTGATCACCGGCCCGAACATGGGCGGCAAATCGACTTACATGCGGCAGGTGGCATTGATCACGCTGCTCGCGTATGTGGGCAGCTTCGTACCGGCCGACAGCGCGACCATCGGGCCGATAGACCGCATCTTCACCCGCATCGGCGCAGCTGACGACCTGGCCGGCGGTCGCTCGACCTTCATGGTCGAGATGACGGAATCCGCGGCGATCCTGAACGGCGCGACCGAACGCTCGCTGGTCCTGATGGACGAAGTCGGGCGCGGCACCTCGACCTTCGACGGGCTGGCGCTGGCCTGGGCCATCGCGCGCCACCTGATCGAGACGACGAAGAGCTTCACGCTGTTCGCCACGCATTATTTCGAACTCACGCAGCTGCCCGAGACGCATCCGGGCGCGGCCAATGTGCACCTGTCCGCGGTCGAGCACAAGGACAGCATCGTCTTCCTGCATGCGGTTGAGCCTGGCCCGGCCTCGCAGAGCTATGGCCTGCAGGTCGCGCAGCTGGCCGGCGTGCCGCAGTCGGTGATCCGCGCGGCCCGACGCCACCTCGCAGCGCTGGAGGCGCAATCGCTGCAACCCACGCCGCAGTTCGACCTGTTTGCCGCCGCGCCGCCTGCCGACGAGTGCGAGGCGGAAAAAGCGGTGCCACCGCAGGCGGCGGCCTCGGTGCTGGCTGCGCTGGAAGAGACCGATCCGGATTCCCTGACACCGCGCGAAGCGCTTGCACTCGTCTACCGCTTGCGCGATCTTGCTACGACCCTATGAAGCGC
>DATLGF010000253.1:0-4431 GCA_035540575.1 Noviherbaspirillum sp. | reverse complement strand
TGGCGGAACCGCCGGCGGAGTCGCCCTCGACGATGTAGATCTCGCACAGCGCCGGGTCCTTCTCCTGGCAGTCGGCGAGCTTGCCGGGCAGGCCCAGGCCGTCGAGCACGCCCTTGCGGCGCGTCATCTCGCGCGCGCGGCGCGCGGCTTCCCGCGCCTTGGCGGCTTCGATGATCTTGCCCACGATGATCTTGGCGTCGTTCGGGCGTTCCTCGAGGTACTCGGTGAGCGTGCGCGCCACGATCTCCTCGACCGGGCCGCGCACTTCGGAGGACACGAGTTTGTCCTTGGTCTGCGAGCTGAACTTCGGTTCGGGCACCTTCACCGAGAGCACGCAGGTCAGGCCTTCGCGCATGTCGTCACCGGAGATTTCGACCTTGGCCTTCTTGGCCAGCTCGTTTTCTTCGATGTACTTGTTGATCACGCGCGTCATCGCGGCACGGAGACCCGTGAGATGGGTGCCGCCGTCGCGCTGCGGGATGTTGTTGGTGAAGCAGAGCACGGTCTCGTTGAACGAGTCGTTCCACTGCATCGAGACATCCACGCCGATCATCGTGCCCTGCTCGGACACCTTCTCGCCGGTGGCCTGGAAGATGGTCGGGTGCAGCGTGTTCTTGGCCTTGTTGATGTATTCGACGAAGCCGCGCGTGCCACCTTCGAACGCGAAGTCTTCTTCCTTGCCGGTGCGCTGGTCGGTCAGCTTGATGTGCACGCCGTTGTTCAGGAACGAGAGTTCGCGGATGCGCTTGGCCAGGATGTCGTAGTGGAATTCGACGTGGGTGAAGATTTCCTCGTCGGCCCAGAAGTGCACTTCGGTGCCGCGCTTGTCGGTTTCACCGGTGACCTTGATCGGCGAGACTTGCACGCCGTCCTGGATTTCGAGTTCGCGGTTCTGCACCACGCCCTTGGCGAATTCCATCTGGTGGATCTTGCCGTCGCGGCGGATGGTGAGCTTGAGAAGCTTGGACAGTGCGTTGACGCAGGACACGCCGACGCCGTGCAGGCCGCCGGAGACCTTGTACGAGTTCTGGTCGAACTTGCCGCCGGCGTGCAGCTCGGTCATCACGATTTCGGCGGCGCTGCGCTTCGGGTCGTGCTTGTCGTCCCACTTGATGCCGGTGGGGATGCCGCGGCCGTTGTCGGTGATCGAGATCGAGTTGTCGGAGTGGATCGTGACGTGGATCTCGGTGCAGTGACCGGCCAGCGCTTCGTCGATCGAGTTGTCGAGCACTTCGAAGACGAGGTGGTGCAGGCCCGTGCCGTCAGAAGTGTCGCCGATGTACATGCCGGGACGTTTGCGCACGGCCTCCAGGCCTTCGAGGATCTGGATCGAGGAGGCGCTGTACTGGCTCTGCTGCGTCTGCTCGCGCGGGGTTTCTTGAGGGAGTGCGGACATGGGTACCTTCTGAAAGAACGGGTGGTGCTGTTTGTTGCTTGCTGCTGACGGGTTCCCTCCCCGTTGCAGGGGGAGGGTCGGGGTGGGGGTCGTGCGCTCGAATCCGGCAACCTTGCCTGTTCGGGCGCCGCACCCCCATCCCAGCCTTCCCCCTAAAAGGGGGAAGGGGCCGGCCGGTGGTTGACTTGTGCGCCGGCGACCCTGTTTATCCTCGTCGGCCTTGCTTTTTCTGCTTCCTAAAATGCAGCAAGGGGCGCGCATCTGCGCCGCCCCCTTGCTGTTTATTCGTTATCCAATCAAATCCGCATCGGCATCACGACGTACTTGAAGTCCGCGTTTTCCGGCACGGTAATCAGCGCCGACGAATTGGCGTCCCCGAGCGCGACGTTGATGTTGTCGCTCTTGAGGTTGTTCAGCACGTCGAGCAGATAGGTGACGTTGAAACCGATGTCGATGCTGTCGCCGCCGTAGTCGATTTCCAGTTCTTCGACCGCCTCTTCCTGGTCGGCGTTGGTCGAGCTGATCTTCAGGCTGCCGGGCGCGATGATGCAGCGTACGCCCTTGAACTTGTCGCTCGTCATGATGGCCGCGCGCTGCAGCGCGTGCTGCAGGGTCTGGCGGTCGATCGTGAAATCGTTCTTGTAGCCCTTCGGGATCACCCGCGTGTAGTCGGGGAACTTGCCCTCGACCAGCTTGGAAATCAGTTCGATGTCGGCGAACGTGAGCTTGACCTGGTTGGCCGCGATCTCGAGCTGAACTTCGTCGTCCAGGTCCTCCAGCAGACGCTGCAGTTCGAGGATGGTCTTTCTCGGGATGATCACTTCCTGGCGCGCGAATTCCTGCTCGGTCTCGACCTGGCAGAAGGCCAGACGGTGTCCGTCGGTGGCCACCGCGATCACGTTCCGGCCGTCGACGACCAGCAACAGGCCGTTCAGGTAGTAGCGGATGTCCTGCTGGGCCATCGCGAAGTGCACCATGTTGAACAGGTGCTTGAGCGTCTTCTGCGGCAGCTTGACCGTCGCATTGAAGTGCTCGGCCTGCTGCACGGTCGGGAATTCCTCGGCGGCCAGCGTCTGCAGCGCAAAGCGGCTCTTGCCGGCCTGGACCGTCATGCGCTTGTTGGCCAGCGATAGGGAGACGTCGCCGGAATCGGGCAGCGCGCGCAGGATGTCGAGCAGCTTGCGTGCGGCGACCGTGGTGGCCGCGACTTCACCGCCGGAACCGACATCGGCGTGGGTGGTGATCTGAACTTCGATGTCGGTGGAGAGGAACGAAACCTTCTCGCCTTCCTTGCGGATGAGGATATTGGCCAGAATCGGCAACGTGTGCCGACGCTCGACAATACCGCTCACGATCTGCAAGGGACGCAGAAGCGTGTCGCGTGGGGCTTTGACCAATTGCATGCTGTGTCCTTGTGATGGTTGAGACGAGCCCGGGAGGGTGGCCGCCCGGGTCTTGGGTAGCAGCGTCGCGGCCGGGTCAAACGATAGTCGCGACAGGCTCTATTTTGACAGAAAAGGGGGGTCTTCTAGAAATTGAGCAAGGAGATTTTTGTACGCTTGGCAAGTTTCACTGGCGCTTCTGCGGTATGAACGGCGGCGCCGAATATTGCCACTTCCGCAACACCGTCCGGCACTCGGCGCCAGCCCGCTCCTTCCGGTTCCCGCCGCCCGGGGACCTCGCTTGAGCGAACTCAGTATTGTATCAGATCCGGAAGCTTATCCACAGCCCTTTAGGCAGCTGTGGATAACGTTGTGCACAAGCCTGTGGGCAACGGATGAACAACTCTTCAGCCCTTCAGCGTTTGCTCGAGTACGTGCAGCTCATGGTTGAGTTCGGGATTTTTCGCCCGGTCTGCCGCAATCTTGCGCACCGCATGCAGGACGGTGGTGTGGTCGCGTCCGCCGAACAGCTCGCCGATCTCCGGCAGGCTCTTTTGCGTTAACTCCTTGGCAAGATACATCGCGATCTGGCGCGGCCGGGCGATGTTGGCCGGTCGCTTCTTCGAGTACATATCGGCGACCTTGATGTTGAAGAAGTCCGCCACCGTCTTCTGGATGTTCTCGACCGAGATCTGGCGGTTCTGCACGGAAAGCAGGTCTTTCAGTGCATCCTTGACCACGTCGATCGTGATGTCCTTCCCGTGGAAACGCGAGTACGCGAGGATCTTGCGCAGCGCGCCTTCGAGCTCGCGCACGTTGGAGCGCAGGTGCTTGGCGACGAAGAATGCGACGTCGTCGGAGAACACCACGCCCTCGGACGCCGCCTTTTTCAGCAGGATCGCGACCCGCATCTCCAGCTCCGGCGGCTCGACCGCGACCGTCAGGCCGGAGTCGAAGCGGGAAATCAGGCGGTCGTCCATGCCGCTGATTTCCTTCGGATAGGTGTCGCTGGTGATGATGATTTGTTTCTTTGCGGCAATCAAAGCCTCGAACGCATAGAAGAATTCCTCCTGCGTGCGGCTCTTGCCGGCAAAGAACTGAATGTCGTCGATCAGCAACAGATCGAGCGAGTGATAGTAGCGCTTGAAGTCGTCGAAGCCCTTGCGTTGGTAAGCGGTCACTACGTCGCGAACATACTGTTCCGCGTGGATGTAGCGGATCTTGGCATTTGGATTCTCGGCCAGGACCTGGTTGCCGATCGCATGGATCAAGTGGGTTTTGCCCAGGCCCACCCCGCCGTAGAGGAACAGCGGGTTGTAGGACACGCCAGGGTTGTTGGCGACCTGGATCGCGGCGGCGCGCGCCAGCTGGTTGGCCTTGCCGGTCACGAAGCTGTCGAAGGTCAGCACCGGATTGATCTTGCTCTGCTCACGGCGCGCGCCGACGTCGATCATCATGTCGACCCGGTCCGCCGGGCCGTCGAGCAGATCCGTCAGGTGGCCGTTGGTGCCGTTCATCTGCGCGCCGGCCGAGCCGTTCATATGACCGTTGGCGTGGCCGTTCACCGCCGCCCCGGCCGGTGCGCCAGGCTTGCGCATGCCGCCGGCGCGCGGATCGAGCACGAACTGGACCTCGATCGGCGCTTCCCAGTAT
>DATLGF010000252.1:0-2521 GCA_035540575.1 Noviherbaspirillum sp. | reverse complement strand
GGGAGGCCCATCTGGCCGCCAAGCGCGCGCTGATGGAGATGGTGCGCGAGCGCTGCGGCGTCGCGCTCGCCGAGGATGCGATCGTGCTCGCGTTCGCGCGGCGCATGACCGGCTACAAGCGCCTCGACCTGCTGTTCTCGGACATCGAGAGGCTGCGCCGGATCGCACGCGAGCGGCCGCTGCAGATCGTCGTTGCCGGCAAGGCCCACCCGCGTGACGAACACGGCAAGGAACTGATATCGCTGCTGCACCGCGACCTCGCCGCACTCGCACCCGAAGTGCGCGGCGCTTTCCTTCCGGGCTATTCGATGGATGTCGCGCGCGTGATGGTCGCCGGCGCCGATGTCTGGCTGAACACGCCGCTGCCGCCGATGGAAGCCTCCGGCACCAGCGGGATGAAGGCAGCGTTCAACGGCGTGCCCAGCCTGTCTGTGCTCGACGGCTGGTGGATGGAGGGCTGCGTGGAGGGCGTGACGGGTTGGGCGATCGGCCGCCCCGGCGACGATCCGGCCCGGCATGCCGATGCCCTGTACGAGGCGCTCGAACAGCGCGTGCTGCCCTTGTACTACGGCGAGCGCCACGCCTGGATCCAGGTCATGAAGGGCGCGATCGGCCAGACCGCCGCATTCTTCAACTCGCACCGGATGATGCGCCGTTACGCGGCCGAGGCGTATCTGCGGCTTACGCCCTGATCCCCTGGTCGGCCCGGCCGCCTGCGGCTCCGCGCAGCGCGCTGTGTGCTCCCTGACCGGGCGGCGCGGGTCAGAATCATGAAGCGCCGCTACCTCGCCGACCTCTCGCTGACCCTGCTCGCCGCCATCGCGCTGGCGGCAGGAGGGCTCTTGTACCTGACCGGCATGCGCGAACTTGCGGCGTGGTCATGGATGGCGATCTCCGGGCTGTTGTTCGTTGTAACCGCCGCCGACATCATGCGGACGCTCGCGCAACGCCAGATCGGGGTCGACCTGATCGCGCTGCTGTCGATAGGCGGTGCGCTCGCGCTCGGCGAACACCTGACCGCCGCCGTCATCGCGCTGATGCTGGCCAGCGGGCGCACGCTGGAGGGCTATGCCGAGCGGCGCGCAAGCCGCGACATGGCGGCGCTGCTCGAGAAGGTGCCGCGCCACGCAAACCGTTACGAGGGCGGCGCCGTCGTGCAGGTCGCGCTCGACGCGGTGCGCCCTGCGGACCGCCTGCTGGTGCGCACCGGCGAGACCGTTCCGGTGGACGGCAGCCTGCTGTCGGCCCGCGCCGAGATCGACGCCTCCGCCCTGACCGGCGAGTCTATGCCGGTTGCCTGCGCCGTGGGCGCGCGCGTGCAAAGCGGCTCCGTCAACGCCGGGGCGCCGTTCGACCTGCTGGCCACGCATGCGGCCGGCGACAGCGCGCTGGCGGCAATAGTCCGTCTCGTGCGTTCGGCGCAACAGTCCAGGGCGCCGGCCGTGCGTCTGGCGGACCGCTACGCGCTGCTGTTCATTCCACTGACGCTGGGCATTGCCGGCGCCGCTTGGGCACTGTCCGGCGACCCGGTGCGGGCGCTGGCGGTGGTCGTGGTCGCCACGCCCTGCCCGCTTCTGCTCGCAGTGCCGGTCGCGATGGTATGCGCGATGTCGCGCTGCGCGCGTCACGGCGTGCTGATCAAGCACGGCGGCGCGCTGGAGAAACTGGCCCAGGCGCACACGCTGTTCTTCGACAAGACTGGCACGCTGACCGGCGGCCAGGCGCGCCTGGTTGCGATCGAAACCGAACCCGATACGGACCCGAACGAATTGCTGCGGCTGGCCGCTTCGCTCGACCAGATGTCCGACCATGCGATCGCGCGCGCGGTGGTCGAGGCCGCGCGCGAGCGTGGGCTGGCGCTGTCGCTACCTGAATCGGTGCGGGAACAGCCCGGCAGCGGCATCGAAGGCCGGGTCGACGGCCGCCGGGTGCGCCTCGGCAACAGCGACTATGCCGCGGGGACCAACGCGCCGTCGTGGCTGCCGCGCTTTGCGCGGCGCATCGGCTACGAAGGGGCATCGGCGGTGTACGTGAACATCGACGGGCGGCTGGCCGGCGCGCTGCAGCTGGCCGATGAAGTGCGCCCGGATACGCCGCGTGCGTTGCGTCTCTTGCGCGCCGCGGGCGTTGCGCGCACGGTGATGCTGACCGGCGACCGCACCGACATCGCGCAGACGATAGGCGGCGCGCTCGGCGTGGATGCGGTCATGGCCGAGCAGAGCCCGGGCGACAAGCTCGACGCCATCGCCGCCGCGCGCGCATCCGGCGTCACGCTGATGGTCGGCGACGGTGTGAACGACGCGCCGGCGCTCGCGGCCGCCGATGTCGGGGTGGCGATGGGCGCGCGCGGCGCGGCCGCCGCTGCCGAGGCCGCGCAGGTCGTGCTGCTGGAAGACCGGCTCGACCGGCTCGCGTTCGCACTGCGCATCGCGCAGGGCACGCGCGTCATCGCGCTGCAGTGCGTGATCGGCGGCATGGGCCTGTCGCTGCTGGCGATGGTCGCTGCGGCCCTCGGCTACCT
>DATLGF010000251.1:0-2079 GCA_035540575.1 Noviherbaspirillum sp. | reverse complement strand
GTCGGCGGCGAGGTCGTCCGGCAGCGGTGATTCATCGGTGTCGGGCACGGCCAGCGCCAGCGTCTGCGCGAGCTTGAGCTTGAACTCATGCCAGCCGTCATAGCCGAGCGCGCGGCAGAAACGCACGACGGTCGGCTCGGACACCTGCGCGCTCTTGGCCAGCGCGGTGATGTTGCCGGCTACGGCGGTATCCGGATTCTTCAGGACGGCGAGCGCGACCTTTTTCTCCGATTTGGAAAGCGCTTCGAGCTGGGTGCGGATGGAATCGAGCAGCATGCCGTCAGCTTACTCGGGCAAGGCTTCTTCGCGCCACTGGAATCCGTCGCGGCCGATCAGTGCGCTCGCCGCGGCCGGGCCCCAGGTGCCGGCCGCATAGGGCAGGGGATTGTCGCCCTCCTGCTCCCAGTGGTCGAGGATGGGCTGCACCCACTCCCAGGCGGCTTCGAGTTCGTCGCTGCGCATGAACAGCGTGAGCTGGCCGCGCAGCACATCGAGCAGCAGGCGCTCGTAAGCGTCCATGCGTGGCATGCGGAAGGTTTCGCGGAAATCGAGTTCGAGCTCGACCGGGCGCAGGCGCATGCCGTCGCCTGGCGTCTTCGCCATCAGGTGCAGCTGCAGGCCCTCGTCCGGTTGCAGGCGGATCAGCAGCGTGTTCGGCTGGAAGCTGCCGTGCGGCTGCGGGAAGATCGAGTGCGGCACGTTCTTGAAACGCACGACGATTTCCGCCAGCGAGGCCGCCATGCGCTTGCCGGTGCGCAGGTAGAACGGCACGCCGGCCCAGCGCCAGGTATCGATCTCGGCCTTCAGCGCGACGAAGGTTTCGGTGCGCGACTCCGGATTCGCACCGGGCTCGTTGCGATAGCCCGGCACCGGCGTGCCGCCCACATGGCCGGAGCGGTACTGGCCGCGCACCACGTTGTGCGCGAGCATCGACGCAGAGAAACGTTTAAGGGAATGCAGCACCTTCAGCTTTTCATCGCGCACCGCATCCGGCGTGGCCGAAATCGGCGGCTCCATCGCGACGATGCACAGCAGCTGCAGCAGGTGGTTCTGCAGCATGTCGCGCAGCGCGCCGGCGGTCTCGTAGTAATCCATGCGCCCGCCCACACCGAGTTCCTCGGCGATCGTGATCTGCACGTCGGAGATCCACTCGCGGCGCCACAGCGGTTCGAAGAACACGTTGCCGAAACGCAGGGCCAGCAGGTTCTGCACGGTTTCCTTGCCGAGATAGTGATCGATACGGAAGATCTGCGATTCCGAGAACACGCGTCCGACCTCCGCATTGATCTGGCGCGCGCTTTCCAGGTCGCGGCCCAGCGGCTTCTCGAGCACGACCCGCGACTGCGGCGTGGCCAATCCGGCTTCGGCCAGGTTGTGGCAGATCTTCGCGAACAGCCCGGGCGGGGTGGCGAGGTAGAACACGCGGGTGAGCGCCGGATCGTCGCGCACCTTGGCGTGCAGCGCGGCGTAGGCGGCAGGATCGCTTGCGTCGAGCGCAACATAGTCGATGCGGCTGCGAAAGCGATCCCAGACCGCCGGGTCCACTTCACCAAGGTGCGGCCGGGCGTTCTGCTCGATCTCGTCGAGGAAGGCTTCCCGGCTCCAGTCGTGGCGACCAATGCAGAGCAGCCGCGCCGTGGCGGGCAGCGCGCCGGCGCGATCGCGTTGGTAGAGAGCCGGCAGCAGCTTGCGCATTGCAAGATCGCCCCCGCCGCCGAACAGCAGCATGTCGAAATCGGTTACAGCCATGGTGGACGCGGATTGGTTCAGTCGGAAGCCTTCAGCACGGCGCGGGCGCGCGCGATCAGGGCGGTGGTCGAGGCGTCATGCGCGAACGCCGGGGCGCCGCCCTCGAGTTCGCGCTCGATGTTCTTTGCGAGCACCTTGCCCAGTTCCACCCCCCATTGGTCGAAACTGTTGATGCCCCAGACCGTTCCCTGCACGAACACCTTGTGCTCGTAGAGCGCGATCAGCGCGCCCAGCGTTGCGGGCGTCAGCCGCTCCATCAGGATCATGTTGCTCGGGCGGTTGCCGGGGAAGATGCGGTGCGGAAGCAGGCGCTCGATCTCCTCCGCCGCC
>DATLGF010000250.1:0-4456 GCA_035540575.1 Noviherbaspirillum sp. | reverse complement strand
TCCTGCTTCTCCTCGCCATACTCTTTCTCGCCAGTTGCGCAACCCAGTTGCCGGCCCCTCCTGTCGTGTCGCCGGTTCAGCCCGCCGTCGCTCCCCGCCCCGTCAAGATCGGGCTGGCACTGGGCGGCGGTGCGGCGCGCGGCTTTGCGCACATCGGCGTGATCAAGGCGCTCGAGGCCCAGGGTATCGTTCCCGACATCGTCGTGGGCACGAGCGCGGGCAGCCTCGTCGGGGCGCTGTATGCGGCAGGCAACAACGGCTTTGCGCTGCACAAGCTGGCGCTGGAGATGGATGAGGTGGCGATCTCGGACTGGGCCGTGCCGCTGTTCGCGCGAACTGCCGGTGTCTTGAAGGGCGAGGCCTTGCAGAACTACGTTAACCGGACCTTGGACAACCTGCCGCTGGAGCGGATGAAGATCCCGTTCGGCGCGGTTGCCACCGACTTGCGGACCGGCACACCGATCCTGTTCCGCCGCGGCAATACTGGGCAGGCGGTGCGCGCGTCATCGGCGGTGCCGGGGGTGTTCCAGGCGGTGCGCATCGGCGAGAACAGTTATGTCGACGGCGGCCTGGTCGCCCCGGTGCCGGTGCGCTTCGCGCGCGAGATGGGCGCGGATTTCGTCATTGCCGTGAATATTTCCGCGCAGCCGGAATCGCAGCCGTCGGCCACAACGCTGGACCTGCTGCTGCAGACCTTCGCGATCATGGGACAGAGCATCAATCAATATGAGCTGCGCGATGCCGATATCGTGATCCAGCCGCGCCTGGGAACGATGAAGGGTAACGACTTCCCCGCTCGCAATAGCGCGATCCTCGCTGGCGAACAGGCGGCTGCGGCCATGATGGGCGAGTTGCGGCGCAAGCTGAACGAAAAACGCGGGCTGACTGCCCCCTGAGCGGCACTCTTAGCGGCGACCCGGCGCGACTGAGGGTGTTGCTGCCAAACGCCGCATTGCGGGGTATGCTTGCGGGCAAGACAACGAATTCCTGCCGCATGAGCCAAGACAGCCTGAGCAGCATCCCGGCCAAGCCGCGCGTCCTCATCGCGGACGACTCCCGGATCGTGCGCACCGCCCTGATCAAGCGTATTCAGGGCCTGTTCGAATTTCGCGAAGCGATCGACGGTGAGCAGGCCTGGGAAACGTTGCTGCTCGATCCGGCCATCCGTGTCGTGATCACGGACCTGTCGATGCCGAAGCTCGATGGCTATGAATTACTTGCGCGGATTCGCGGCTCCCGTCTGCGACGCATCCGTGAACTTCCCGTCGTGGTTGTTTCCGGCAGCGACGAGCAGGAGGAGAGAGCGCGGGCGCGGGCGGCTGGCGCAACTGACCTGATCACCAAGGGCATTGCCACACCGCAGCTGCTCTCGCGCCTGGAAGTGCTCTCCAGCCTGGTTGTCAGTCAGCGAGAATTCGAACGCGGCCTCGAGGCCTTGGTACGCGACCGGGCGGGCAGCACACTGCCGTTGCTGGGCGAGCAAGCGTTCATGGAGGCGGCCACGCAGCAGCTGGACGGCGCCCGCGCAAATCGTCTTGATCTCGTCGTGCTCGAAATCGGCCTCGGCATACGCCACCAGGGCCTCGATGGTTTTGCCGCAGTCCCCCCGGCGGCCGTGCTCGAGGCGATTGGCCAGTTGCTCCGCCGTACCGTGCGACAGGAGGATCTCGTCGCCCGTACGGCTGATGCGCGGTTCAGTCTTGTCGCCGATAGTCTGGGTCCGGACGCCGCACGTCGCGTCGCCCAGCGCATCTGCCATGCAATCGCCGGCGCCAGCCTCGCCGGCTGCGAGCAGACGACGCTGATCGCCTGCTGCGGTCTGGCTGCCCTCAGCGATTTCAGCGGCGTACCGCACGCGCCGGATATCCGGGCCTTGCGCGGCGATGCGCACCGCCGCGCCTTGCTGGGGCTCGACCACGGGCTCACTGGTGTCGTCGGGCTGGCCGAGGAGCAGGCGTTTCGTCGCGGCGAAAGCCGTCTGGAAGCGGCGCTGGAGCCCGATCTGGCCACGCTTTTGCGCTGGGCCAAGGAAGGGCGGCACGCCGAGCTGACGCCGCATCTGGCACGGCTGTCATCCGAACTGGCGCCGCTGGTCGAACTGTTGCAGCAACAGGTGCCACTTCGCTAGGAGTCTGCGCCACAGGCGTGTCTGGCGTACAATCCTGCCTTTTTCGCAGCTATTGCACGCAGGAGAGAACATGCAGACCAAGCCCGTACTGACCCTGGACGACGTCAAGAAGATCGCGGCCGCGGCCGAAGCCGAAGCTCGCGCGAACAACTGGGCGGTCACGATTTCGATCGTGGACGACGGCGGGAACCTGCTGTGGCTGCAACGGCTGGACGGCGCGGCGGCGATTTCGGCCCACATCGCTCCGGCGAAGGCGCACACTGCCGCGCTCGGCCAGCGCGAGACCAAGGTCTACGAAGACATGATCAACAACGGCCGCTTCTCGTTCCTGAGCGCACCGCAGCTGCAGGGCATGCTCGAGGGTGGCGTGCCGATCATGGTGGAAGGCAAGTGCGTAGGCGCGGTCGGCGTATCGGGCGTGAAGTCCACCGAAGACGCGCAAATCGCCAAGGCAGGGATCGCGGCGCTCGGCCTCTGATTTTCTCTCTGACGGCGGGCTCTAAAACGCCTGTGCGTTTGCCTGGATTGGCCAATCTCGGATATAATTTCGCGGTTTAGCCAAATCCAGCCCGCCGTTAGCGCATACCCCTTCCCACACGTCCCGAAAAGGTCTCCGAACGACGCGCGCAGCGGTATTCGGCGGGCCTTGCGGCGCGGCGCAGCGGCGGTAACCACCTCAGGAGTTACCCTTGCTGCCATTTTTTTCTGGCCAATCAGTTCCGGCCATCCTTGCGCTCGCAGACGGGTCGACATTTCAGGGTTATTCGATTGGGGCCCCCGGTCATACGATCGGTGAAGTCGTGTTCAACACGGCCATCACGGGCTACCAGGAAATCCTGACCGATCCCAGCTACAGCCGCCAGATCGTCACCCTCACTTATCCGCATATCGGCAACGTCGGCGTGAACTGCGAAGACGTCGAGGCGGAGAAGATCCATGCCGCGGGCCTGATCATCAAGGACCTGCCGGCGGTGGCCTCGAACTTCCGCAGCGAACAGTCGCTGTCGGATTATCTGAAGTCCCAGAACGTGGTCGGCATCGCCGGCATCGACACGCGCAAGCTTACGCGCATCCTGCGCGAGAAGGGCGCCCAGAACGGCGCGATCCTCGCGGGCGAGGCCGACGTCGAGAAGGCGCTGGCGCTGGCGCGTTCGTTCCCGGGGCTCAACGGCATGGACCTGGCCAAGGTCGTCTCGACCAAGGAACCCTATGTGTGGACTCAGACCGAGTGGAAGCTGGGCTCGGGCTATGGCGAACAGAAGAATCCGAAGTACCACGTCGTCGCGTTCGACTACGGCGTCAAGCGCAACATCCTGCGCATGCTGGCCGAGCGCGGTTGCAAGATCACCGTGCTGCCGGCCCAGTCGACCGCGGCAGAGGCGCTCGCGCTCAATCCGGACGGCATCTTCCTTGCCAACGGTCCCGGCGATCCGGCGCCGTGCGATTACGCGATCGCCGCAACGAAGGAAATGATCGAGCGCGGCATCCCGACCTTCGGCATCTGCCTGGGTCACCAGTTAATGGGCCTGGCCGTCGGCGCGAAGACGCTGAAGATGAAGTTCGGGCACCACGGCGCGAACCATCCGGTACAGGACGTGCAGACCGGCCAGGTGATGATCACTTCCCAGAACCACGGCTTCGCCGTCGATCCGGCGACGCTTCCGGCGAATTGCCGCGTCACCCACGTCTCGCTGTTCGACGGCTCGCTGCAGGGCT
This sequence comes from Noviherbaspirillum sp., assembly GCA_035540575.1. Classification (GTDB taxonomy): domain Bacteria; phylum Pseudomonadota; class Gammaproteobacteria; order Burkholderiales; family Burkholderiaceae_D; genus Noviherbaspirillum. Next base: position 612 of record DATLGF010000250.1, on the reverse strand, counting down.
TCGAGCTGACCGACAAACCCGCATTCTGCTTCCAGGGCCACCCGGAAGCCTCGCCCGGACCGACCGACGTCGCTCCCTTGTTCGATCGCTTCATTGGTCTCATGAACCAGGCGATGATGGAGAAACAGAAAAATGCCTAAGCGTTCAGATATCAAAAGCATCCTGATCATTGGCGCCGGCCCGATCATCATCGGCCAGGCCTGCGAGTTCGACTATTCCGGCGCGCAGGCCTGCAAGGCCCTGCGCGAAGAGGGCTACAAGGTCATCCTCGTCAATAGCAACCCGGCGACCATCATGACCGACCCGGAGATGGCCGATGTCACCTACATCGAGCCGATCACCTGGCAGGTGGTCGAGCGCATCATCGCCAAGGAACGTCCGGACGCGATCCTGCCGACGATGGGTGGCCAGACCGCGCTCAACTGCGCGCTCGACCTTCACCGCAACGGCGTGTTGACCAAGTACGGCTGCGAACTGATCGGTGCGACGCCCGAAGCGATCGACAAGGCCGAAGACCGCCTGAAGTTCAAGGATGCGATGACCAAGATCGGTCTCGGCTCCGCGCGTTCCGGCATTGCCCATACGCTGGACGAGGCCTGGGCGGTGCAAAGG
>DATLGF010000249.1:0-3667 GCA_035540575.1 Noviherbaspirillum sp. | reverse complement strand
ATCTTGCTACGACCCTATGAAGCGCGCCCTCTTGCTGCTCGCCGCCGTTCTCGTCGCACCGGCTTTCGCCCAGCCGGTGGGAGACCTGCGCTACAACTTCGCGGTGATCGGCAGCCGCGCCTATGCCGACGACGTACGACTGCGCGACACCCTCACCCAGCTCGACGGCGCCAATCTGGCCTTCGTCGTCGCGCAGGGCATCAAGCCGGCCAATGCGCCGTGCAACGACACGAGCTATCTGCGCCGGCGCGAAGAACTCGACGCCAGCAAGCATGGGCTGGTGATATCGGTCGCCGCGACGGACTGGGCGAGCTGCGGCCAGGCCGATGGCACGACGACCGCCCTTGCGCGCCTGACGCGGGTGCGCGAGCTGTTCTTCCCCGACGAGTTTTCATTCGGCGCCACCCGCATCCCGCTGGTGCGGCAATCCACCGAGGCGAAGTTCCAGAACTTCGTAGAGAACGCGCGCTGGGAAATCGGCAGTGTTATGTTCGCCACCATCAATCTGCCGGCGAACAACAATAATTTCGTGACGGCAGCCGGACGCAACGGGGAATTCGAAGACCGCCTGATCGCAAACCGTGAATGGCTGCGTCGTGTATTCACCACGGCGACGCTGAAGAACGCGAGCGCCGTCGTGCTGTTTGCCGATGCCAATCCGATGGCGAAACCGGGTGACGCTCCGCGGGACGGATTTGCCGAGACGCGGCGCCACCTTCAGATGCTCGCGTCCCGGTTCAAGGGACGGGTGCTGATTGTCCACGCGCAGGCCGAACCGGAGGCACCTGCGGTGATTCAATGGCGCGGCAACCTCGGCACGCTCGGCGTGGCGCGCGGACCGGTCCGCCTGCGCGTCGATCCCGCCCTCCCGGAGGTGATCATGCCGCGCAACCCCAAGGTTCAGTGAACGGGCCGGCTGCGGTAATGGTCGCCGTCCTCGTCGTCATCGTGGCCGTGACCGTGCTCGCCGTGAACATGGCCGTGGGACACTTCTTCCGCACTCGCGGCGCGCACATCGGCCACATTCAGCGTAAAGCGCAGCGCGATGCCGGCCAGCGGGTGATTCCCGTCCAGCACTACCTTGTCTTCGGCGATGTCGGTCACGGTAAAGATCACCGTTTCATCGCCCTCTCCGCCTTCCGGCGTGCCTTCGAACTGCATGCCGACTTCCACCGGGTCGGGAAGGCGGTTGCGCGGCTCGATCTTGATCAGGCTCGGATCGTATTCGCCAAACGCGTCTTCGGGCTCGACCTGGATCGTCGTGGCGTAACCGGGTTCCTTGCCTTCGAGTGCCTCCTCGATTTTCGGCAGCGTGTTCTCGTAGCCGCCGTGCAAATACACCATCGGTTCCTGGCCTTCCTCGATCAGATTGCCCTGCGCGTCGGACAACTCATAGTGCACGGTCACTACCGTGTTTTTGGCGATTTTCATCGACGCTTCCTTTCCATGTATCGGGTAGCAGCGCGGACTGTGCCACTTGCGTCGGGCCGCGCCGCTGCAAGCCCCGAAGCTTATCAGCAATGCCTGCTACCGACCCCGCAATGAAAAAATATAATGTTCTGGGCGCGATGTCCCCGCAAAAGTTCCTTCGCGAGTACTGGCACAAACGCCCCCTGCTGATCCGCGGCGCCATTGCCGGGTTCAAGCCCGTCCTCTCGCGCGAGGCCTTGTTCGGCATGGCCGCGGATCCGGCCGTCGAATCGCGCCTGATCACGCATCAGGACGAGCGCTGGACGGTGGAGCACGGTCCCTTCAAACGCCTGCCCTCCACGCGCAAGCCGCATTGGACCGCCCTCATCCAAGGTGTGAACCTGCACGACGACAAGGCCGCCGCCCTGTTGGAGCAGTTCCGCTTCATCCCGGACGCGCGGTTGGACGACCTGATGATCAGCTATGCAACGGATGGCGGCGGGGTCGGTCCGCACTTCGATTCCTACGACGTATTCCTGCTGCAGGCCCTCGGAAGGCGGCGCTGGCGCATCAGCGCGCAGGACGACCTCACGCTGGTCGAAGGCTTGCCGCTGAAGATCCTCAAACACTTCGAGGCGGAGGAGGAATACGTGCTCGAGCCCGGTGACATGCTCTACTTGCCGCCGCACGTCGCCCACGACGGCATAGCCGAGGGCGAGTGCATGACATATTCGATCGGTTTTCGCGCCCCGTCGTACCAGGAGCTCGGCGAGAACTTCCTGGCATTTCTTGCCGATGGTGTGGAGTTACAAGGGCGCTATGCCGATCCAGACCTGCGTTTCTCGCGAAGACCGGCGCAATTGCAGGCGGAAATGCTGGACCGGATCGCGACCGAGATCCGCAAGCTCGCGTTCGATGATGAAGACATCGCAATATTCGTCGGCGAATACCTGTCCGAGCCGAAGCCCGCCGTCGTTTTCAGGCCGCCAACGCGGCCGCTGACACGCACGCGCTTCCTCGAGGCCGCGCGCCGCCGCGGCGTGCGGCTGGCACGCCAGACCAGGATGCTGTACCGCGGACGCCATCTCTTCATCAATGGCGAGAGCTTTATCGTCGGCTCGAAAGACAGGCATGTCCTGTCTTCACTCGCCGACGCCCGTGTGCTCGACGCGCAGGAACTGCAGGCGGTGTCTCACGACGTGGAGGATGCACTGCATCATTGGTATGAAGACGGATGGGTGCGCTTGCGCTAGGAACCTCTGGAAAGGATCTCCTGTGGGGTCGTGGTGGCCGACCGCGCAAGCTGCTCTTTCTGCCTGAGGTCCGTAGGCCACGCCATCTCTCAAGGTGTCCCGTCACGCATGCCGAAAAAGTGCAACGAGAACATAAATCGTTGCGCTGCAAAATTCAAATCTGGCTATAATTTCCGTCTAGGAAGTTTCACGAGTGCGGCGCTGCAACACCGCCAGGAAACGACCTGAAACCGGCGGCGCCACTGGTAATGGCGTCGCTTCAATCCTGTTGAAATCCCATAAGGCAAATCATGAACAAGAACCTGTTGATCGCATCCCTGCTGGCCCTCGCCCTGACCGCTTGCGGCCAGAAAGAAGAAGCCGCTGCTCCGGCACAAGAACCCGCTCCGGTGGCTGCCGCGCCGGCGGAAGAAGCTGCTGCTCCGGCTGAAGAAGCTCAGGCCGAAGGCGAAGCCAAGGCTGAAGGCGAAGCTCAGCCGACGGACGCACAAGCTGCTGCCGAGCAGCCGGCTGGCGAAGCCCCGAAGCAGTAATCACTGCTTCAACAAAAAAACCGGCCGATCGGCCGGTTTTTTTTTCTGCTCACGGCAACGCAGCGATTCAGCTGGCGCCCGCACCGATCCATCCAAATCCATCATGCTGGCACGCGACACGGATCTCGCAGGTTTCGCCTACCACCTGATGCACCGCTGCATGCGCAAGTTCGGGCGTATTGTTCTGCTGGCTCAGATGCGCGGCGACGACCATCGAAAGACGCGACCTGTCCAGCGCGGCGAGAACCTGCGCCGCCGCCGCGTTCGACAGGTGTCCGTACGGTCCGCCGATACGGGCCTTGAGAGAAGGCGGATAGTTGGATGCGGCGAGCATCGCCGGGTCGTGGTTGCATTCCAGCAGCAGCGCGTCGCAGCCGCCAAGCGCGTCGGTTATGTGGGCCGTCCCGTGCCCCGCGTCGGTCAGCACGCCGAGCCGGAAGCGTCCATCCGAGGCGGTGTATTGCACGGGTT
>DATLGF010000248.1:0-3887 GCA_035540575.1 Noviherbaspirillum sp. | reverse complement strand
CGTCTGCTCGTGTTCGGTCAGGTCGGCGATGAGCTCGCCGGTGTCCAGATCCGACACCAGGGTCCCGACCGGCATGCGCAGCACGATGTCGTCGGCGCCCTTGCCGTAGCAGTCGGACCCGCGGCCGTGCTCGCCATTCCTGGCCTTGTGCAGCTTGGAATAACGGAAGTCGACCAGGGTGTTGATATTGCGGTCGGCCACAGCCCAGATGCTGCCGCCCTTGCCACCGTCGCCGCCGTCCGGTCCGCCGAACGGGCGGAACTTCTCGCGGCAAAACGACACGACGCCGTTGCCGCCGTCGCCGGCAATGACTTCGATTCTTGCTTCGTCGATAAACTTCATGTTTTGCCGCCAGAAAGTAAAAAGGCCCTACCGGAGGCAGAGCCCTTCGATGCAAGGCTTGCGCCTTTGTGCTCAGGTCGCCGCTGCTTACGCCGGCACGACCGTGACAGTGTGGCGCTTCAGTGCGCCCTTGGTGGTGAACTGCACCTTGCCGTCGACGAGCGCGAACAGGGTGTGGTCCTTGCCCATGCCGACGTTCTCGCCTGCGTGCACGCGGGTGCCGCGCTGACGGATGATGATGCCGCCGGCATTGATGGCCTGACCGCCGTAGACCTTCACGCCGAGTCGTTTCGACTCGGAATCGCGGCCGTTGCGCGTAGTGCCGCCGCCCTTTTTGTGTGCCATTTCAGACTCCTTGGTTTCCGGTTAGCCCGATCCGCGATTACGCGTTGATCGAGACGATTTGCAGTTCGGTGTAGTTTTGGCGATGGCCCTGACGCTTCTGATAGTGCTTGCGGCGGCGCATCTTGAAAATCTTCACCTTGTCGTGGCGACCGTGCGCCACTACCGTAGCCTGGACCTTGGCACCATCGACCAGCGGAGCACCGAACTTGATGCTGTCGCCAGCGCCCACTGCGAGCACTTGATCGAGAGTGATTTCGGATCCAATGTCAGCCGGTATCTGTTCTACTTTGAGTTTTTCGCCAGCAGCAACCTTGTACTGTTTGCCGCCGGTTTTTATGACCGCGTACATGTGAACCTCATCAAATGTTGAAAAAGTAAGCCCGGTACCGGGCCTTTTCTCCCGCCGCGGCACCGAGCTGCGGAAACAGGAAAACCCCTGATTATACATAGGCTTAGCTACGCGGTCAAAGCATGTATTCGAGGTCCGCATGCCTCCGGGCACAGTACGGCCCCGTTCCCAAGCGCGGCCCCACACCAAGGCGCCATCGTATAATCGTGCCTTTCATGCACATGTTCCCGAGTCACATCTTGTCCGCCGCTCCGACTCCAGCCAGCCATACCATCGTCACTCCGATCGCCGCCGACATGAAGGACGTCGACGCGGTCATCCGCGCGAAGTTGCAGTCGGACGTCGCGCTCATCAACCAGATCGGGGAATACATCATTGGCGCCGGCGGAAAACGCATCCGCCCGATGCTCCTTCTGCTGACCGCCAACGCGCACGGCTACCGCGGCACCCATCATCACACGCTCGCCGCAGTGGTTGAATTCATCCATACCGCGACGCTGCTCCATGATGACGTGGTCGACGAATCCTCGATGCGGCGCGGCCGGGAAACGGCGAACGCGATGTTCGGCAACGCGGCATCGGTGCTGGTAGGCGATTTCCTCTATTCGCGCGCCTTCCAGATGATGGTTTCGGTCGACAGCATGCGCGTCATGCGCATTCTCGCGGATGCAACCAACGTGATCGCCGAAGGGGAAGTGCTGCAATTGCTCAACATGCACGATCCCGACGTCACCGAGGAGCGCTACCTGCAGGTCATCCGCTCCAAGACCGCCAAGCTGTTCGAGGCCGCCGCCGAGCTCGGCGCATTGGTTGCCGGCGCGACGGATGGCGACGTCGAGGCCGCCGCCGAGTATGGTCGTTCACTCGGCACGGCGTTCCAGCTGATTGACGACGTACTCGACTATTCGGGCAACGCGACGGCCATCGGCAAGAATGTGGGTGATGATCTGCGCGAAGGCAAGCCGACGCTGCCGCTGATCTATCTGCTCGAACACGGCAGCCCTGACCAGCGCGAACTCGTGCGCAGCTGCATCGAGCATGGCGACGAAGCTCGCTTCGACGAAGTTCTCGCTGCGATCACGGAATCGGGCGCGCTCACGTACACGCGCAAGCATGCGCAGGCCGCCGCCCGGCGTGCGGAGGAGGCGATTTCGAATATGCCCGCTAGCGCCTTCAAGAATTCCCTGCTACAATTATGCGCTTTCGCGGTTGAACGTGATCACTGAGCGGATATACACTGTCCGCCTGGGTCGCAAGCCGTTGATTCGGGGTGTAGCTTAGCCTGGTAGAGCGCTACGTTCGGGACGTAGAGGCCGGAGGTTCGAATCCTCTCACCCCGACCAGTTTCCTGATGCACGAGACGCCGCAAGCCGACTTGCGTAACAAGCAGCCGCCTCGGCTGCAAGAAGCGATGCACATTTCCACGCGGTGACATTTGGATACCGTACCCATATGGGCGCAAGCTCTTGCGCTCGTTCTCCTGATCTGTTTTTCCTCCTTCTTCTCGATTTCCGAGACGGCGCTGATGGCGCTGAACCGGCATCGGGTCAAGCATCTCGCACGGCGCGGCAACCGCCTTGCGCGGATCACCCTCTTCCTGCTTGAGAACACCGAGAAGGTCCTCGCCCTGATCCTGGTGTCGAACACGGTGATCAACGCGTTGATCACGGCACTGGTGACGGCGATCGCAATCGGCATGTTCGGCAACAATGAGGCGGTGATCACCGGCGCCACCGCGCTGGTGGCCTTCCTGCTCATCGTGTTTTCCGAGATTACTCCGAAGGTCATCGGGGCGACCTATCCCGAGCGCATCGCCCTTCCGGCATCATTCCTGCTCAAGCCGCTGATGGCGGTGGCGACGCCGGCCATCTGGTTCGTCAACCTGTTCGTGCGCGCCCTGCTGCGCATGCTGGGCATCAAGACCGGCGCCAGCGCGCGCGACCATCGCGTCTCGCCCGAGGAATTGCGCTCGATCGTGCTGGAGGCGGGCAGCTTCATCCCGCAGAAGCACCGGAGCATCCTGCTCAACATGTTCGATCTCGAGCGCGTGTCGGTCGAGGACATCATGACGCCGCGCTCGCAGATCGAGGCCATCAATCTCTCTGCGCCGATCGACGAGATCATGCACCAGCTGGCAACCTGCTATCACAACAAGCTGCCGGTCTACGAGGGCGAGATCAATCATGTGATCGGCATTCTGCACATTCGCACCGTGCTTGCCCTGCTGACCCAGGAAGGCGAGTTCACGGCCGACCGCATCCGGGGGCAGTTGAGCGCGCCGTATTACATCCCGCAGGACACCGACGTGTTCCGCCAGCTCCAATATTTCCAGGAGAATCACGAGCGCCTCGGCATCGTCGTCGACGAGTATGGCGAGGTCCAGGGGCTGGTCACGCTGGAAGACATCATCGAGGAAATGATCGGCGAGTTCACCACCTCGCTGCACGGCGCCGGTCGCTCGGACGCATTCTCGTGGAACGAAAACGGCGAGTGCCTCCTCGAGGGCAGCACCAGCCTGCGCGACATCAACAAGCATCTGCACCTGTCCTTCCCGCTGGACGGGCCGAAGACGGTCAATGGCCTGCTGCTCGAGGTCCTGCGCGACATCCCCGAGGCCCAGATCAGCCTGAAACTCGGCGGCTGCATCGTCGAGATCGTCCAAGTACAGAACCAGGCGATCAGGAGCGTCAAGCTGCGCAGGCTTTAAGCAGCCTTGACCGATAGTCGCCTGCTTCGTTGCGCCTCCTTGCGCCACCACACGTATTGCCTGCGCCGGCGCGGCCTGCGATCGCCGTTTGCGAGGACCTCCAAGTCTGCCCGGCCCGCATACGCGTGGCATATCGTGCACAGG
>DATLGF010000247.1:0-2558 GCA_035540575.1 Noviherbaspirillum sp. | reverse complement strand
CGCGCGTCGACCATCGGACTCGATTCATCGATGCGGCGCCCGACCAGCGAGACGATCTTGTCGATGATGCGCATCAGGTGCCGTTCATCGGTAAAGGTCACATTGGTCAGCTCCAGCTTGCCGCGCCGCTCGACATACACCTGGTCATGGGAATTCACGAGGATGTCGGACACGCTGGGATCGGCCATCAGGACTTCAATCGGTCCAAAGCCCAGCATCTCGTGCTGGATGTCGCGGATCAGGAGGCGCCGCTCGATGTCGTTGACCGGCGCCTGCTCGTCCAGCAGCAGCCGTTCGATCTGGGCGGCGATCTCCTGCCGAAGCTTTTCCGGCGCAAGCGTTTCCAACGCGCTCAGATCGAGTTTCTCAAGGAGCTTGAGGTGAATCCGTCCTTTCAGTGCCTTGTAGGCATCGCCGCCGGCGACGGCCGGCGATGGCGCAGCCCTTTCGGCATGAGCTGTACTGAGCATTTCGCGCAACGACATGTCATTTCCTCCATGGACTGGCGGCACATTCGTCAGGCACGACCGAACAGGCGGCCGAACACGCCCCGGCCTTCATCGTGCGACGGACTGATCTGATGCGTGAACTCGGTGAGTCTGCGCGACACAGTGCTCGTGCGCGCCGTTTCCACCAACGGAGTTCCCTGGTTGATCGACGCGCTCACCTGCTTGTATGCATTGGGCACGGTATGCAAGCGCAAGCCCGGCATCAGGCGCGTGATGGCGTCCAGACCGATCTCGCCGCGCCTGTCGTAGCGGTTGACGATCGGTTCGATCCTGTCCGCCCGGTAGTCCAGGGCTGCAAGGGCGGCGAGCATCTTGCGCGCATTGCGCAGGTACGGCAGCCCGGCCTGGAAGACCGGATAGATACGGTGTGCGTAGTCGAGCGCCTTCATGCTCACCGGATCGATGCTGCGCCCAAGGTCGAGCAGCACGAAATCGTACTGACCGAGCGCGACATCCAGCACCGCGCCCACGTGCTCGGGCTTGATTTCGAACGCCTGCGACGGATCTTCGGGCGCCGCGAGAATGCTGTAGTTCGGCGCAACGCGAACCGTACTGGCTGCCAGGAGCGTGGCGTCGAGCCGCCGGATCTCGCGCGCCACGTGAGCCAGGGTCGACGCGGGAGGTTCGTCGTGCACGAAAGTCAGTGCGTCACCCATCTGCAGATTGAGGTCGACCAGCAGCACGCTCTTGCGCTTGGCGAGTTGATACCCGAGGTTGGTTGCAAGGAAGGTGGCACCGCTGCCACCCTTGCACGGCAAAAAAGCCAGCACCTGGGCGCTTGCGCGCGTGGATCCCGTTGCCAGCTTTGCGGCGACCCGTGCAATTCCCGCGTCGAGCACCGCCGCCTGCACCGGGTAGGCGAACACCTCGCGCACGCCGGACCGCATGGCCTGGACAAGCAGTTCGGGGGTTGCATCAGAGCACAACAAAATCACTGCCAGGCCGGGATGGCGAAGGTTGATCGCCTCGATGTCGCGCAGGGCCTCCTCTTCCCTGCCGCCTGCCTCGACCACGAGCAGCTCGGGCTGGTGCTGTTCGATTGCCGCGGCCAGCCTGGCACCTGCTCCGTCCTGCGCGATCAGCGCGTGCGGTCCTGCTTCGATCAGGCTTGCAAGCTCGCGCAGCCTGGACGGATACGACGATGTCAGAACGATCTTCATGAGTCCTTTCCAGAATCAGGAACAGATGGCTTCGCTATTCGGATCCTGCCGCATCACCTCGCGCGGCAAGTATGTGGAGAACCCGGGCATCGGAATCGCGCCCAGCGTCGACATCCCGGCAATCGGAGAAATCCACTGGTAGTTGAGATTGGTGATCGTGACGGTGACGCCCTCGCAGTTGGCGACATTGCATCCGCTCGGCGTCCATGTCAGGTCCACGCTCTGGATCTGGGGCAGCAGACGCTGCATCCGCGCGAGCACGGCGGCATTTCCCGAGCCGTCGCTGCAGACGACGGCATAGCGCGCACCCATTCGCGCTGCTTCGCTCGCAGCGTTCCACATGAAGAGCATGCGGCTGAAATCGGTCATGCCGAGCAGGAAGGTCAGGAAGATCAGCAGCGATAGCGCGAACTCGACCGTAGTGGCGCCGGATTGTTTCGTTCTCATGAGGGGGCCCGCATGGTGGCTCGGATGTCGTTGTAGGTGAAGTTCCCGAAGTTCACACCGAATACGCTTGCGAACATCGACCGGAAGGTGTAGCCGCTCACGCCGATGGTCACGGAGTTGATGACCGGATTGGTCCCTGTGCTCTGCCATGTTGGTGTCGGCACATGCGCAAGCGTGAGCCCAGGGGCAAGCGGCGTTCCGCTTCCCTGAGGGTTGCCGTAGACGACCAGGTTGCGCGCCTGTGCCGCACCCTCGCCAGGTGTTTGCGCCGACAGGTAGCGGGCCGCATCACGCACTGACTTGGTCAGCGTGTGGTACTGATATATTGCGCGCCCGAAGTCGGTCGTGATCACCGTAATCAGCAGAAGAAGCGGCAGGATCAGAGCGAATTCGATGATCGCAGCGCCTCTTTGTCCGGCTCGGTTCCGCATCTGCGCCCCTC
>DATLGF010000246.1:0-4884 GCA_035540575.1 Noviherbaspirillum sp. | reverse complement strand
GCAGCGCAGCGCCAGAGAGCCGCACCGCCGCCGCCAAGGCCGGCAGGTCGAGCGCGGCGCGGTCCGGCACCGCTGTGAAGAAGGCAGGCGCCAAGCCGAAATCGGCCATCAAGGCGGCATCGACGGCAAAAGCGGCCAAGGCAGACAAACCGGCCAAGGCCGCCAAGGCGTCCGGCGCAGCTCCGAAAAAGAAGAGTGCGACGCGTGCTGCCAACAAGCCGGCGTCCAAGGAGCGTGCCGCCGTTCCCACTCTGCAACGCCTGGTGCGTACGGTGGCCAAGGCGGCGGCCAAGATCAAGGATGAGGCGGTCGATGCGACCACTGCTGCACCATCGCGCTCGGCGAAGGCGCCAGCAAAGGCCGATGGCGCTAGTACCCGGCGCACCCGCACCAAATCCCCGGTGAACCCCAAGGGACCGGAATTTGCGCGCAATCCGCGTGAGCGAGGGCGCGTCGGCTCGGTTCAACGGCGTCAGCAGGCGCGGCGGGATAGTCGATAGCGCACAAATGGTTCAGCGCCGCACGCGGCCTCGGGTCGGGTGCGGCGCATGCGCGGTCCTCGTTCGCGCCGCCTTACTTGTCCGTGCACACCGCCACGACCTCGGCGTTTCCGCGTCCCACCGAAAGATAGATATGTCCGATGCTGCTGTTGAAATAGGCAGACTCGTGCCGCTTCAAGGTAATCGACTCCCCGGTCTCGAACTCGATGCGCACCGTGCCGGACAACACCATGACAAACTCCTCCCCGGGGTGGCGGATGAAGTCCGCGAATTCGCTGCGGTCACGCGCAAGCAGTTGCGCCTGCATCGGCGTCATCTTCTTGTGCGGGAAGTCGCCGGCGAGCATGCGGTGGATGTAGGTTTCCGACCGATACTCGGCGGTGGACGCGGCCGATGACTTGACCACGGTTGGGCGCGCTTCGGTACTTGCGCTGCTGCCATCGAACAGGCTCGACGGGTCGACATTGAGCGCGTGCGCAATCGCGCTGAATTTTTCGTAGCTGACTGCGATCTGCCCGAGTTCCATCTTGGAGATCGTCGACAGTGGAATGCCGCTGGCCTCGGACAACATCTTCAGTGTCAGCTTGCTCGACTTGCGCAGTGCGCGCAGTCGGCGGCCGACTTCCTCTTTCGACGCGATGGCGGGACGGGTAAGGGTGCGTGTGCCGGCGGACTCAGTGTGGCGTTCGGCAAGGTCGGTGGCAACGCCCGGGTGGGGCGTGCCGCGCAAAAGCATAGTCATGTTTGACTCTGTGAGGCTGCTCACTCCGGCGTCGTGCCCAATGGGGCGCCGGCTCCTGTTCTTTCCACCAGCAGGCCGTAGTGCTCGGTCCTGCGGTGCGCGGCGAAGTTGAAGATATTGGCCCGGTACCGGTCGCCGATCGAGAGATCGCATTCGAAACTGATCACCTCGTCACCTTCGCCCTGGGTCTTGACCATCACTTCACCCGTGGGGGCAACGATACACGAACCCCCGATCATGTGACTACCTTCTTCGACGCCGGCTTTGCCCGACGCGGCGATCCAGCAGGCGTTCTGGTAGGCCGCCGCCTGCAGCGAGAGCAGGTGGTGGTGCATGCGCAGGTGGATCGGCTCATCCCACTGCACGAAGGCCGACGGCGTGTTGTAGCCGACCATGCCGATCTCGATGCCCTGCAGGCCCATGCTGCGCCAGGTTTCGGGCCAGCGCCGGTCGTTGCAGATGCACATGCCGATCTTTGCGTCGCGCGTTTGCCACACGGGGAAGCCCAGGTCGCCCACCTCGAAGTACTTTTTTTCCAGGTGCTGGATCGGGGCGCCGCCGGTCTGGCTGCTGGCATGACCGGGGATGTGGATCTTGCGGTACTTGCCGATGATGTTGCCGTCCTGACCGACCAGGATGCTGGTGTTGAAATGACGGCCGTTCACCAGTTCCGCATAGCCGAGGTAGAAGCCGATCTTCCGTTCGCGTGCGGCGGCGAACAGCGGCGCGGTGGCCGCGTTCGGCATCTCGGTTTCGTAGAACGCGTCGATCTCGGCCTGGTCCTGCAGGTCCCAGCGCGGGAAGAAGGTGGTCAGCGCGAGTTCGGGGAAGACGACCCATTGCGCGCCGCGGCGCGCGGCTTCCTGCAGCATCGCAACCAGGCGTTCGACGGCGTCCGCGCGCGCGTGGCTGCGCTGGACCGGACCCATCTGGGCTACGGCAAGGTGGACCAAGCGTTGGCTCATGGGCTGGCTCATGCCGCCTCCCTTTTCAAGACCTGGCCCGGGTAGTTGCCGGTGGCGGCGCCATTCTCCCAGATGGTTTGCCCGTTGACGAATACCACGTCGATGCCGGGCGAGATGCGCGTCGGATGATCGAAGTCCGCCGCATCGGCAATCGTGGCCGGGTCGAACACGACCAGGTCGGCAAAGGCGTTCTCACGGATCACGCCGCGGTCCTTCAGGCCGAACTTGGCAGCAGTCAAGCCGCTCATCTTCCACACCGCCGTCTCCAACGGGAACAGTTTCACATCACGCGCATAGTGGCCGAGCACGCGCGGGAAGGTACCCCACAGGCGGGGGTGCGGACGCTCGTCGTGCGGCAGGCCGTCGGAGCCGACCATGGTCTCGGGAAAGGCGAGGATTCGCTGCACATCGGCCTCGTCCATCATGAAGTAGATCGCGCCGGCCGGCTGCAGCGAATCGATGATGTCCCACTTGGTGGTGCCGCGTTCGGCTGCGACTTCGTCGAGATCGCGCCCGGCCAGTTCGGGGAAGGGCTTGCACCAGGTGATGATGGTCTTGGCCGCCAGCAGCGTACGGTCCTTCTTCAGCATGGTCGAGCCGGCGATGTACGGATAGGCGTCGAGCGAGATGTCCTGCTCGGCCATGGCCTTCTCGATGATGGCGAGCGTTTCCTTCGAGCGGCCGAAATTGTTCGCGCCCATCACCTTGTGGTGCGAGATCACGACCGGCACGTTCAGCGAGCGGCCGATCAGGAAGGTTTCTTCCAGCGCCTCGACGATCTTGTCGCCTTCGTCGCGCATGTGCGTCGCGTAGATGCCGCCCTGCTCGGCAACCGGACGGCAGACTTCGATGATTTCCTCGGTGGTCGCATGCGCGGCTGGCGGGTAGAAGGTGCCGGTGGACAGGCCGATCGCGCCGGCGCGCATCGCCTCGTCCGCGAGAGCGCGCATCGATTCGGTCTCGCCCTCGGTAGCGGGGCGGTCCAGGTCGCCCATCACGGCCGCGCGCAGCGTCGAATGGCCGACCATGCAGGCGGCATTGACCGCCGGCGGCGTGGCCTTCAGCGCGTCCATGTAGGCGGAGAAAGACCCGAACCTGAAGTCGCCGCCCGCATCGAGCAGGGTCATCGGCGCCGGCGGCACGCCGCCATCCAGGTTGAGCGGCGCGAGGCTGATGCCGCAGTTGCCGGTGACCACCGTGGTCACGCCTTGCGAGACCTTGGGCGCCATATCGCGCTTGCGCAGCAGCAGCGTGTCGTCGTGCGTGTGCGAATCGATGAAACCGGGCGCAACCGTGCGGCCGGTGATGTTGCGCCGCGCGCGGGCCGGGCTGGCGGCCAGATTGCCGATCGCCACAATGCGTTCGCCGATGATGCCGATGTCCGCCTTGAAGGCCGGACGATTGGTGCCGTCGATGATATTGCCGCCGACCAGCACGAGGTCGAAGGGTTGGGCGCTCATCGGTCGCCGACCCAGGCCTGCACTTCCACTTCCACGCCGACGTTGAACGCCAGCTTGGCTTCAACCGCCGAGCGTACCGGGAAGCCGTCCTTGAAGTAGGTCTTGTAGACCTCGTTGAAGGCGGCGAACTGCGAGAAATCCGACAGCCAGACCGTGACCTTGACCACATCCGCATAGCTTGCGCCGCAGGCCTGCAGCGATTCGCCGATGCGCTCCATCACCGCGCGCGTCTGCTCGGTGATGTCGCCCTGCACGACCTTGCCTTCGGCATCCATCGGAATCTGGCCGGAGAGGAACAGGAAGCCGCCGGCGCGTACGGCGCGCGAGAACGGAAAGGGCAGGGTGCTGGGGTAACGGGTGATGTCCGACATGGTCGCTCCAAAGTTATACGAAGTGGCAGGCGGCCTGATGGCCTTCGCCTATGGTTTTCATTTCCGGCGCGCGCTCGGCACACAGGGCCTGCGCCCGCGGGCAGCGGGTGCGGAAGGTGCAGCCGGACGGCGGCGACATCGGGCTCGGGATTTCGCCCTTGAGGATCTGGATGGTCTTGTTGCGCTTGCCGACTTCCGGCACGGCAGACAGCAGGGCCTGCGTGTACGGATGGGTCGGCGACTGGAACACCGCTTCGCGCGGGCCGGATTCGACGATGTGTCCGAGGTACATCACCGCTACGCGGTGGCTGATGTAGCGCACCACCGACAGGTCGTGCGAGATGAACACGTAGGACAGGTTCATGTCGCGCTGCAGGTCGCGCAGCAGGTTGATCACCTGCGCCTGCACCGAGACGTCGAGCGCGGACACCGGCTCGTCGCAGATGATCAGCTTCGGTTGCAATGCGAGTGCGCGCGCGACCACGATGCGCTGGCGCTGGCCGCCCGAGAACTCGTGCGGATAGCGGGTCGCTGCGTCCGGGCGCAGGCTCACGCGCTCGAGCAGCTCGGACACGCGCTGGTTGATCTTCGCCGAATCGGCGCCGAAGTTGCGCAGCGGCTCGCCGATGATGTCGCGCACGCGCATGCGCGGGTTCATCGACGAGAACGGGTCCTGGAAGATGAACTGCATGTGGCGGCGCATTTGCCGCAGCGCGCCGCTGCCCATTGTCGTCAGCTCCTGGCCGTCGAACTTGACCGAACCGGAGGTCGCGTCCAGCAGGCGCACCAGGCAGCGCCCGGTTGTCGACTTGCCGCAACCGGATTCGCCGACCAGGCCCAGCGTCT
>DATLGF010000245.1:0-2533 GCA_035540575.1 Noviherbaspirillum sp. | reverse complement strand
ATCTGGCGGTGAAGGTGGCAGCGGCCGACGCGGCCGACACGGCGCTGATCCGTTCGGCAGCACTGATCATGCTCGTGGTGTTCTCGGTCAAGGCCGCACTGCTGCCGCTGTACTTCTGGCTGCCGGGCGCGTACAGCAATGCCGAGGCCCCGGTTGCCGCGCTGTTTGCGATCATGACCAAGGTCGGCCTGTACTCGATCCTGCGCGTGTTCTCGGTCGCCTTCGGTCCGGATGCAGGCGTGGCGGCCGACGTCGCCGCGCCTTGGCTGCTGCCCGCCGGCCTGATCACGCTCGCGGTTGCCTCGCTCGGTGCCCTGGCCTGCCGTTCACTGCGCCTTCTGGTCGCCTACATGACCATCGCCTCCGTGGGCACGATCACGATCGGCATCGGCCTGGCGTCGGAAGCGGCGATCGCCGCCGCGCTGTACTACCTGGTGCACAGTACGCTGGCGATCTCTTTGCTGTTCCTGCTGTCCGACCTGATCATGCGCGGGCGCGGCCTGATGAGCGATCGTCTTGCGCGTGCGCGCCCGGTGCCGCAGCGCGAACTGCTGGGTTCGCTGTTCTTCTTCGGCGCGGTCGCCGTGGTGGGGGTGCCGCCGCTGTCCGGCTTCTTCGGCAAGGTGCTGCTGCTGCACGGCTCGCAGGACCATGCCTCGATGGCCTGGGTGTGGGCGGTCGTGCTGGCGACGGCATTGATCGGCATGATCGCCTTTGCCCGGGCCGGCAGCACGCTGTTCTGGCATACCGATGAAGCAGCGGGCGCACGCGGACAACATGTGTCGGCGCGCGCAACGCCAATGGAGCTGGTGCCGCCGTTCGTGCTGGTGGCTTGCATCGTCGCGATGACGGTATGGGCGCAGACCGTGGCCGACTACTCGGTCGGGGCTGCGCGGCAGTTGCTGCAGCCGTCCCAATACATCCACGCGGTGCTCGGTTCGCCGGTGCCGTCGACCATGCAGGAGGAAACGAAATGATGCGCAGTCGCTGGTTGCCGCACCCGCTGGCATCGGTCACCTTGTTCGCGATGTGGTTGATGCTCAACGCCACCGTCGCGTTCTCGCATGTCGTGCTCGGCGCCTTTCTCGCCTGGGTCATTCCCTGGTCCACGCGTTCGCTGTGGCCGCGCCAGTTCGGCCTGTACCGCGGCAAGGTGGCCCTGCGCCTGTTTTTCGTCGTGCTGGCCGACATCGTGCGGGCCAACATCATCGTCGCGCTGCTGATCCTGGGGCCGACCTCGAAGCTGCGTCCGGGCTTCGTGCGCATGCGCGTCGACTTGGATGAACCGTTCGCCGCCTCGACCCTGGCCAGCATCATCACGCTCACCCCGGGCACCGTGTCCTGCTCGTTTTCCGAAGACCGCCGCACCCTGCTGATCCATGCGCTGGACATGGACGACGAAGCGGCGCTGATCGAGGAAATCAAGACGCGCTATGAAGCGCCACTGAAGGAGATTTTCCAATGCTGACGACCGCCATCTGGATCGCCTCGGCCGCCATTGGCCTGGCCCTGCTGCTCAGCCTGTACCGCCTGCTGCGCGGCCCCGACGTGCCCGACCGCATCATCGCGCTCGATACCGCCTATGTGAACGCAACCGCGCTGCTGGTGCTGTTCGGCGTTCAACAGAACAGCACGCTGTACTTCGAAGCGGCGCTCCTGATCGCGATGGTGGGTTTCGTCGGTACCGCGATGCTGGCGAAGTACATGCTGCGCGGCGACATCATCGAATAAGGGGGAAACATGCACTTTGCCGTCGAACTGCTGGTTTCCGTCTTCCTGCTTGCCGGCGCCGCGTTTGCGCTGATCGGCTCTTGGGGACTGGTCAAGCTGCCGGATTTCTACATGCGCCTGCACGGGCCGTCCAAGGCGTCCACGCTGGGCGTGGGCGGCATGCTGATCGCCTCGATGATCTATTTCCTGGCCCAGGAAGGCGAGCTCAGCCTGCATGAGCTGTTGATCACCCTGTTCCTCTTCATCACCGCCCCGGTCAGTGCGCACATGGTGGCGAAGGCCGCGCTGCACACGAAGCTCAAATCCGTCACGCCGCCACCCGCCGATCACAAGGAGTAAGCGCAACGGTGCAAGCGCCGTTCGCTTGAGCGCTTGCCCTCGCCATGTTGTCCCCGCGCGATCCCGGAACGGCAGGCTTTTTCGCCGGGCCCGCCGTGGTTCGGTACGTTTAACGCTGCCTTTCACCACGGCGAGCACGGCGATGCATGGCGAAAATCCCACTGCCTGTCGTCCCGAGCACAGCGAGGGACCCCATCGCCTCATGCAGCGGAGATTCCTCGCTGTGCTCGGAATGACAGGGGTTTTCGCCGTGTTCGCGTGGTTCAAGGTTTTTGCAGATCTACCAGACCGGGCGCCCGAATACCCTCGGCATCCGCTCGAACGGCATCTGTCCAAACATTGGATAAGGGTAGGGCGCGCCGCCGCCGATTCCCATTGACGGCCCCCCATCCCCCACGCCCGGAAATCCCGCCATCCACGACTGCGGCGCAAACTGGCCCTGGTCGGTCATTCCGCTCGTGCC
>DATLGF010000244.1:0-7677 GCA_035540575.1 Noviherbaspirillum sp. | reverse complement strand
TACGGTATTGCAGGCGCTTGCGGCATTGCTTTGAGACACAGGCAGCGGGTGTTCCGCTATCCTTGGGCTGCCCTTGGGGACGCCTGACCGAGCAGGCGGAAAAGCTTGCCTGCGAACGAAACACATGGAGACACCCGAATGATGAGAACCGCCCTGCTTCTGACTTGCCTGCTCGGCGTGACGTCATCGGCCATGAGTCAGGGACATGAAGTGGCAGGCTGCCGCATCCGCACCGGCACACTGTGCGCGGACCGGAACATGAACGGCGTCGACCTGAAAGGCGCGAACCTCGCCCGCGCGCAGCTCTCGCGCTCCACGCTGGTCGGCGCGGATCTCGAACAGGCCGATCTCACGAATGCAAACCTGACGCGGGTGGACCTCACCCGCGCCAACCTGCAGCGCGCGGTTCTCAACGACGCAAACCTGCTCGGCGCAAGACTGACCGAAGCGAGGTTGGGACAGGCGCAGCTCAGTCGTGCGAACCTGCGCAATGCGGTACTGCGCGAAACCGACCTGCGCGAAGCCGTGCTGCAGGCCGCAGACCTCCTCTCCGCCAATCTCTCCGGCGCGCAGATGCAGAAGGCCGATCTGCAAAGGGCAGATTTTCGTACCGCGAATCTGTCGGGCGCATCACTGGCTGGCGCCCGTCTCAACGGCGCCAACTTCACCAAGGCCAATCTCAGCAACGCCGACCTGCGCGGCGCGGACCTGGAAGGCGCGAATTTTTCAGGCGCGCTCACCACCGGCTGCCACGGCTGCCCATGACACAAGAGCTCCGGCGGCCGCGGCCGGCGCGCCTGCCGGGCTGCGGAAAATAGCGGACAATCTCTCGGTCCGCAGCCAGCGCGTTGGCGCTGCATTCGATCGAGAGGAGATGCCGCAGTGACCGAGAGATCCACCGCCAGCTGGTACTTCGGCTGGAACATCGTGGCAGCCGCCACCGTCCTCACCCTCCTCACCGTCGGCATGCGGCTGAGCATAGGTCCGTTCTTCCTCCCGATGGCGGAAGACCTCGGTTTCAGCCGCAGCCTGCTGGCGGGCATTATCGCCATCGGCATGCTGTTCTATGGGATCGGCATGCCATTGGCCGGCTATCTGGTCAATCGTCACGGCACAGCGTTCGTGCTCCTGCTCGGCGTGGCGATTGTCGCCGTGTCCACGGTCTGGACCGTCACCGCACGAAGCCCGCTCGCCTTTCTGCTGGCCTTCGGTGTCCTGATGTCCATCGGCCTGGCCTTCACCAGCCCGGTTGCGCTCACTCCCGTCATCAGCCGCTGGTTCACGCGGCGCCGTGGCATGGCACTGTTTTTCCTCTCGACCGGATCGATGGCCGGCATGGCACTCATGACGCCGGCGCTGACCTTTGCAATCGAATCGACGAGCTGGCAGACCACCCTGCTCGGCTTCGCCGCCGCCTTTGCGCTGGTTACCGTTCCGGTCGCGCTCTTCATCGTCCGCGACGATGCGCCGGTGCATACCGACCTGCTTCCCGACCAGATCGCAGCAGCGCGCGCAGCACCGGCCGCGCCCCCTCAAAACCTGCGCTTTACCGAAGCGATACGCACGCCCCCCTTCCTGAAGATCTGCCTCGGCCTGTTCGCCTGCGGCTTCAGCATGAACCTGCTCGGCACGCACGGCGTACCGATGCTGATGGACCATGGCTTCGACGCAATGACGAGCTCGTACGGCATCGGCCTGATCGGCCTGGTCGCCATCTTCAGCACGATGGTGCTGGGACGCCTGTCGGACATTCTTCCGCGCCGGCACATCCTTGCCGCGATCTATCTCATTCGCGGCCTCGGCTTCTTCGTGCTCCTGCTCGTGGGCACGCACTGGGAACTGTATGCAGCGGCCACCATCGGCGGAATCGTCTGGGCCGGCAGCATCGCCCTGTCGTCGGCGATCCTCGCGGATGTCTATGGCGTGCGCCTGGTCGGCATCCTGTATGGCTGGGCCTATCTCGGCCACCAGGTCGGCGCCATGATCAGCTCGTGGCTGGGCGGATGGGGCTACGAGACCTGGGGCACGCACTGGGTCGCATTTGGGTCGTCCGGCGTCATGCTGCTGATGGCCGCCGCGGTCTCGCTGCGCCTGCCGAGGAAGGGCTTCACGCTGACGGCGCCGCCACTTGCCGTTGGTCGCGGATGAGCGCTACGGGTCTGACTTCAACAACGGCGTGATGAAGTAAAGGAAGGCCGCAAGCGCACCCGCCAGCGCGCTCCAGTGGTCGAGAAAGATACGGATGAAGTAGCCAAGCGCAAGACCGGCCGCAGCGAGCATCAGGAGCGTGGCCGTCGCACCGGCGAAGTGCTGCGGCGCGGCCTCCCGGGCGTATGGGATCACCCGGGCAACGAGCTTCCCGGCCAGGAGACCCGCCGCCAGGCCGGCAAGCAGGCCGAACAGCGAAAGAAGTGTTTCGTCCAATGCGCCCTCCCGGGTCTGCGTTTTTTGGCCATGCATGCAAACTAGCCGGCTGATGCGCGTGCACCGTGATCCCGCGCATGCCGACGGCTTGACGCCTTTGATGCATGAACGAGCCGGTGCATGTTGTTGCCTTTTCCTGCTTCGCTTCCGGTGCGCGCTTGCACATCCCGCCCACTTGTGATGAAGTCCGTTTCCATCGGTTCCATGCAATGGGACGTCGGACCCAAACCCGGAAGGACACCATGAATCTCGATGAAGCGCTGATCAGGGACGGAGAACTGCGCAACAAGCTGCTCGCGGCAATCGCCGGCAAGCATCAACTCGACGCGAAGGCTGTGGCCAAGCTCGACGGCTGCGCGCTGGGCAACTGGCTGCATGGCGAGGCCGAGCGCAAGTATCCGTTCGTGAAGAGCTACCGCCCGGCGGTCGATGCCCATGCGGCGTTCCACGCGGAGATGGAAAAGGTGGTCCGCCAGATCAATCTCGAGGAATACGCGCAGGCCGAAGCCATGCTCGCCAGCGGCACGCCCTGCTCGCGCGCCTTCGTCGCAATGGTCGCCGCGGTACGCCAGTTGAAGAAGGATGCGCGACTCGATTAGGACACGCGACACGACAGCGAGGAGAACCATGATCACCGTCCACCATCTCGAGACGTCCCGTTCGCAGCGCGTGCTCTGGTTGCTCGAAGAGCTTGGCCTGCCGTATGAGATCATGCGCTATGCGCGTGATCCGAAAACACGGCTCGCGCCGCCCGAGCTGAAAAAAGTGCACCCGCTGGGCAAGTCGCCAGTCGTCATCGATGAAGGCGTCACGGTGGCCGAATCGGGTGCGATCCTCGAATATCTGGCCGAGCGCTACGGCGCGCAGGCGCAGGGTGATCTGTCGGATCTGCAGCCGCCCGCGGGCACTGACGAATACAGGCAATGCCGGTTCTGGATGCACTTCGCGGAAGGCTCGCTGATGAACTGGCTGGTGATGAAACTGGTGTTCGTCACGATTCCCACCCAGCCCATGCCCTTCTTCGTGCGTCCCATCGCGCGCCAGCTCTGCACGAACGTGCAGTCCAGGCTGATCGATCCCAATCTCGCAACGGCGCTCGCGTTCATTGACGATCACCTCGGACGGCACGCCTGGTTCGCCGGCGACGCGATCACGATCGCGGATTTCCAGATGAGCTTCGCAGTGGAGGCGGCACTGGCAAGGAGCAAGGACGCCGGCCGCTATCCGCGCCTGCGCGCGTACAAGGAGAAGATGGAAGCGCGGCCCGCCTACCAGCGCGCGCTGGCCAAGGGCGGCCCGGTCGTGATGCAGGCATGAACTGCACGGAAAGCTGATGTCGGAACACTTTCCACTTCGGCAGGGGCGGGCGCGAACAGATGAATGGCAGTTTGCGCAGCCATCGCAAATCTCCGCTTGCTGTCACAAACGTGTGACATATACTGACCCGGCACTGGCTCCTTACCAGGTTTCATCTCGGCGGTCCGGCCAGGGACGCTCGTTGCGCCATGATCGTGACGAGGGACCCGCACCAGAAATGCGCGCCCCCGCTTCCTCGTTCTCCGCCAGTCGGTGACACGTTGCGCGAAGATCGCTTCCGGGCCAGGCAGCGATATCACCGCATCGAAACTTGCGGAAAAGCCGCAAGCAGGACGAAGGCTGTCCTGCAGACGATACGCCGCATGCGCGACGCACGCTCGCGGGATGGCCATTCGATGACAGGCCATGAATTGCCATTGGAGAGCATCATGCAAACCCGCACATGGATGACTGCGGCCGCATTCGCTTGCGCGTTCGCAGCCGCCGGCCCCACGCAGGCGGAGGTCGGCCGACCGAACGGTGAACTTCCTCCCACTGATTACTTCAGTTCCCGGATGTCGCGCGCCGATGTCGCGCGTGAACTTGCCGACAGTCGCGCCGCCGGCCTGACCGGAACAGACACGGACCTGATCGACAGCCGCGGAACCGGCTTCCGTGCCGACATGATCGCGGCCGACGGCCGTGCTCAGAGCCCGCAGCCGCGCGTGCAGCCGCAGATGGCCGGATCGCCCGATCGCCCGGCGTCGGAGGACCCGTACGCAGGCTGACCGCCGTCGGACCAGGGCGGCATCAGCTGCCCTGGTCCGGCTCGATGCGCAGCAGCCGTCCGTTCTCCTCGTCGGTGATCGCGTACAGATAGCCGTCCGGCCCCTGTCGCACATCGCGCACGCGTCGCCCGATGTCGAGCCTATCCTGGTTCACGACCTTGCCGTTGCCGTCGAGTTCGATACGCCGAATGTCTTCGCTGGCCAGTCCGCCGCTGAACAGGCTGCCGCGCCACTGCGGGAAGCGATCGCCGGTGTAGTAAGCGAGCCCCGAAGGCGCATGCGCCGGCGTCCACACGACCTTCGGGTCGGGCATCCCTTCCACCGACTTCTCGCCAAAGGGTTCGCCGGTCCGGTAGTCGACGCCCCAGGTCTGCGTCGGCCAGCCGTAGTTGCGCCCGCCCTCGATCAGGTTCAGTTCATCGCCACCGCGCGGCCCATGCTCGTTGGCCCAGACGCGGCCGCTCTCCGGCTCGCGCGTGATGCCCTGGATGTTGCGCACGCCATAGACCCAGATCTCCGGACGCACACCTTGCTTGCCGGCGAAAGGATTGTCCGGCGCCGGCTTGCCGTCTTCGGTCAGGCGCAGGATCTTGCCGAGATGGCTTTGCAGGTTCTGCGCCTGCTCCCGCGCCAGCATGTCGCCGATGCGCCGCGGCGGATTGCCGCCGTCGCCGATGGTCATCAGCATCGTGCCGTCGGGAAGCCAGAGCAGCCGCGAGCCGAAGTGCTCGTCGCCATCCTTGTCCGGCTGGACCCGGAACAGGGTTTCGATATTGCTCACGCGCTGGCCGTTGAACGTGCCGCGAACCAGTATGATGCGATTGGCGTCCTTGGTCCCGGTCGACAGCGTCAGGTAGATGCGCTGGTTCTGCTGGAAGTTTGGATGCAGCGCGATGTCCAGCAACCCGCCCTGCCCCTCGGTGAAGACTTCGGGAAGCCCGTCCATCGCAATGTCGCGCAACTGCCCGTTCTCTACCATATGCAGCGTTCCGTATTTGCCGGTAATGAGCAGGCGGCCGTCGGGAAGCCAGGTCATGCCCCATGGGTTGCGTATGCCCTCGACGACGGTTGCCGTGCGCCAGCCCTTGGCGTCCGGCGGGGTGCCGGTCGGCTCGATCTGGGCAAAGGCGGAAGGTAGGAGGAAGGCGCCGCACAACGTCAGCGCCAGCCCGATACGGGCAGTTCCCGTCAGGAAGTGGTGCATCTTGTTCTCCGTTCTTGTCCGATTGGGCGAAGGGTAGGAGTCAAGGCATCCGGCCTGAGTTGCAGCGAACCTGGAACCTGTCACTGATCTGCGTCAGAGACTGGACCGTCTCACGGGTATGCCGGTTGGCGATCCTGCGTGGGGCGGGTGCCGGCTGAACAGCGCCGGCTACCCTGTCGTCGCGCTGATACCGTGCGCGGTGCCGTACAGATACACGGCGTGAGGTGCGCCCGTATCAGAACTCTTCCCAGTCGCTGCCACGCGCGGGCACGGGCAGCGGTTTCCGCGCGGGCGCGGCAACCGGCCTGCCGGCGTGCTTGCTTGCCGTTCTCTGCGCGACCGCCGCAGTCGCCGGCTGCCCGCTCACCTTGAACACGGAAACCACCTGCGTCAGCTTCGTCGCCTGCTCCTGCATCGCCTCGGATGCGGCAGCCGCCTCTTCCACCAGCGAAGCATTCTGCTGGGTCACCTGGTCCATCTGCGCGATCGCCTGGTTGATCTGCTCGATGCCGGCGGTCTGCTCGGCGCTGGCGGCCGCAATCTCGGCCATGATGTCGGTCACGCGGCGCACGCTGTTGACGATGTCGTCCATCGTCGCCCCGGCCTCGCCGACCAGGCGCGTGCCGGCATCGACCTTCTCGACCGAGCTGTCGATCAGTGCCTTGATCTCCTTGGCTGCGGCGGCCGAGCGTTGCGCAAGGCTGCGCACTTCCGACGCGACCACCGCGAAGCCGCGCCCCTGCTCGCCTGCACGCGCGGCTTCCACCGCTGCGTTCAGCGCCAGGATGTTGGTCTGGAACGCAATCCCGTCGATGACGCCGATGATGTCGACGATCTTCTTCGATGATTCGTTGATCGAGCCCATCGTATCGACCACCTCGGAGACCACCGTCCCGCCCTTGGTGGCCACTTCCGACGCGGTCGCCGCAAGCTGGTTGGCCTGGCGCGCGTTTTCCGCGTTCTGCTTGACGGTGGATGTGAGCTCCTCCATCGACGATGCGGTTTCCTCGATCGAGCTGGCCTGCTGTTCGGTGCGCGCCGACAGGTCCTGGTTGCCGGCCGCGATCTCCGCCGTCGCCGTCGTCAGCGAGGCGGTGCCCGCGCGCACCTCGGTGACGATCTTCTGCAGACCGTCGTTCATATCCTTCAAGGCCTGCATCAGCTGGCCGGTTTCGTCGCGCGAGGTCACTTCGATGTTCGCGCTCAGGTCGCCATCGGCGACGCGGCGCGCCGTCTCGACGGCCTGGCCAAACGAGCGGGTAATCGAACGTGTGATCCGGTACGCAAAGGCGATGCCGGCGATGATGCCGGCGAGGGTCAGCAGGATGATCCAGCGGCCCCAGCTTCTGTTGGTCTGTTCGACGTCGCTGACGTGCTGCTGGATCACGTCATGTTCATGCACGGCGAGTTTCTTGATCGTCGCGATGTAATCGCGCAGTTCGGGTTCAAGACGGGTGCGCAGCAGATGCTGGGCAGTCTCTTCGTTGCCCGCATCCTTTTCCGCGAACACTGCATTGTTCGCCGCGATCACGACCTTGCGCCGCTCCCCGATTTCCGCGAACAAGGCCTTTTCCGCGTCGGTGGAAAGCAGTTCGGAGATCTGTTTCACCAATTCGTTGTTGGTTGCGATGGTCGCCGCAATCTGGTCCTTGAAGAATTTCTGCTGCTCGGGATCGGCGTTGCGCGCGCCGGCAAGGATGCGCGCGCCGTTGAGTTCGATCTGCCCTGCGAACTCGCGCACCAGCCGCTCCTTCGGGAAGGAGTGGCGGGCCATGTGATCGGTCACACGGCCGACCTCGTTGAGCGCCCAGATGCTGGTTGCGGCCAGCAGCGTCATCAGGAACATCACGGCGCCGAAGGCGAGCGCGAGGCGCGTGCCTATCTTCAGGTTGAAGCTGAATTTCATGGAGAACGAGTGCAGAGTTGGAAACGGAAAGGCGAGCGGCGGTACGCGCCGTGCGGGCG
>DATLGF010000243.1:0-4624 GCA_035540575.1 Noviherbaspirillum sp. | reverse complement strand
CTATCGCTGGAGACGGATCGGCGAGAACGTCGGAAGCGGGCAGGGCGACGCGGCCCGTGCGGTGTCAGGCTGGCTGCGCAGCCCGGGGCATTGCAGCAACATCATGAATCCGGCGTACACGGAGATGGGCGCCGCGTATGCGCTGAACCGGGACGGCGAGGCCTTGATCTACTGGACGCAGGTCTTCGGCCGGCCGCGCTGATCAGGCACGCGCGCGCAGCGCCGGCAGCACCAGCTGCACCAGCGCGACGTCCTGGATCAGCTCGATGCGGGTATCGCGCGCCAGGCGGGCTGCCTGGGTGGAAGGGGGTTTGATGGCGATGTAGATGGCTTCCTGCGCGTCGCCTGCATCGCGCGAGCGCTGCAGCTCGCGCAGCGGCTCGGTTCCGTGGCTGGCGGCTTTCCAGCGCTTGCAGCTGATCACCGCCCGGCGGGTGCCGTCGCTCGCTTCAAAGTCCGCCCCCGGATGGGCGCTGCGCCTCACTTCGTAGCCGCGCAGCCGGAACGCCTGCTCGACGGTCGCCGCAAATTCGTTCCACGGCATCGCCGCAAGCGCTTGCAGCGTCTCGCTGACCTGGGCAGCGCTCGGCGCGCGCAGCTGGCGCACCATCGCGATTGTGCCTACGACGACGAACGGAAACCCGCCAGCCATGCCGTAGATCGCATAGGTGCGGGGAAGAAGCGCGACGGCGAGCAAGCCGATGACGCCGGCGACCGCAAAACTGACCCACCAGGGCGAGCGCAGCAGGATGGCGAACAGGGAATTCTCGGCCATGCGCAGCTTCATGTCTGTCCTCCGGCAACGTGGCCGGGCTGGAAACACCAGTGCCACGGTTCATAGATGAAGCCCAGCGCATTGTCGCGCGGGTAGGACAGCGTAAAGCCGAAGCGCCCTGCATGCGCGCACAGCCACCGGAACGCGTCCGTGTGTTCGAACGGTTCCTCGGTGGGCTCGCAGCCCGGGGTATTGATGTCGATGGCACGGCCGGTGTGATGCTCGCTGTAGCCCGGCGGCGCGCTCAGGGTCAGGATGTGGTCGATCGCCATTCCTTTTGCGAGTTTGGTACGGATGATGTCGGCCTGGCGCTCGATGTCGCGGAACGCTGAGACGATTTCCATCACCACGCCGTCGGCCTGCGCGGCCAGCTTCATGGTGCTCCAGGCGCGTGCCGCCTCCGGAATGAGCAGAAATTGCCGGCCGTTGCCGTCGCTTTCCGCGACGACGAGTTCCGTGGCGACCGGATAGGGCGGGAGCGCCTTGTACGCGAGGATGGCGGGCGTGATGCCGAGGGCATCGAGAAGGGCGGAGAGGTCTTGCTCTGAATACTGCATCGCAAAGAGGTTGACACGGGCGAAGGAAGCCGAATTGTACGCCAGCATCACGCGAACCGATGGCGGCGCGGCCAGTCATTACATAAAGATAAGCATGAGGAGCGCAACATGAACACTTTGCATCGGAAACTCGCCGCCGGCATCCTGGTGCCATGGCTCGCGTTCGGCACGGCCGCGGTCGCGCAGCAGCAGCAGCAGGCGCCGACGGCCGGCGCACCACCGCTCACGGCCGAGCAGCTCGCCCTGCTCGATGTGCGCGCGAGCGAACTGATCGGCAAGGACGTGACGAATCCGCAGGGACAGGATCTTGGGCGGATCGAGGACTTGATCATCGATGTCGCCAATTCCCAGGTGCGCTACGCGATCGTCTCGCACGGAGGCGTTCTCGGCATCGGCAACCAGATGGCCGCCTTCCCCCCGGTCATGTTCCGGCCCGGCCGCGAGGAGGGGGAAGTCATGCTCAACGTCAGCCAGCAGCAGCTGGAACAGGCGCCGCGCTTCGATGCGCGCGAGTGGCCGGACTGGAACGAGGAAAGCTACCGCGGGCAGGTGGACCGCTTCTTCTGGCAGGACGACGAAGTGATCCGCAAGCCGTCGGGCAGCCGCCTCGCGCGCGCATCGGATGTGATCGGCAAGCGCGTAAATGACGGCGGCGGGCGCCATGCCGGTTCGATCGAGGACATTGTGGTCAACCTCGGCAATGGGCATTTGCGTTACGCGGTGCTTGACTACAGTGCGACCCGCTTCGGCATCGGCGGGGGGCATCTGGTGCCCTTGCCGATTGCTGCCTTCCGCTTCCCGACGCGGCCCGACATCCCGATCTTTCTGGTGCTTGATCGCGAGCGTGTCGAGCAGGCGCGCGCATTCGATCGCGACAACTGGCCCGACCTGAGCGATGCGCGTCAGCGCATGGAAATGGATGCCTACCTGTCGCAGTTTCCGCGCGGCGGCAGCCCTGCTGCGCAGGCTCAGGGCCAGCAGCCGCAAATGCCGCAGGGACAGCAGGATGCGCAGCCACGGCAGGCGCAACAGCAGGCCGAGCAGCAGCAGGCCGAGCAGCAGCAGCCCCAGGCGCCGCAGGAGCAGGCCCGGCCTGCAACCGGTAATGGCGCAGGACAAGGAGCGGGGGCGGCCGGCCAGCGCTGAGTCCGCCCGGGGGCATACCGGGGTGGCCGCCAGTTGGCCCGCTTATTGCTGCGCTTGCTTCACGGCGAGCTTCGCCGGCAGCAAGTCGCGGGGTAGCGGCAATGACATCCTTGAACCGGCGCCGGGACGGCGCGAGAGAGGTGGTGTACCTGGCCCGGCCGGGTGTCAATCCCACCGGGCATGAATGCGCGACGCAGCGTGCGCTCGCGGCCGCATTGGCCGAGTTGAAAGGCTGGCCGTTCGGCGGGGACTACGACCCGGAGCGGCATTGCGCGGCTCGCGCCTATTTCGTTCCGGGCGACACGCTGGAAGCCGGGGCCGCGGCGCGTCTGGGCGTGCACGGGGAACATGATCTGTTCGGTGGCGTCGTACCTTTTCCATTCGTCGCCACGAAGACGATTTCGCATCCGCTTGTGCACCTTGGCGCGCAGGCGCCGCTTGGCTGGTCCCACGGCTTCGGTCAGCGCGTGCGCAGCGTCGTGCTGCCGGGCTATAGCGCCTTCGTGCTCGACGACGCACGCGCGGCGGGCCGGCGCCTGCTTGAATGCGGCTCGGTGCGCATCAAGCTGGGCGGCGGCGTCGGCGGTGTCGGCCAATCGGTAGCACGGACTGCGGTCGAATTGGAAGATGTACTGGCGAGCATTGAAGCCGGGCCGGGTTTTGGTCCGGGCGTCGTGCTGGAGACGAACCTGGAACAGGTCGACACCCTCAGCGCCGGCCGGACCCGGATCGACGACCTGGTGATGAGCTACTACGGCCGCCAGCGGCTGACTACCGACAACATCGGTCGGCATGTCTACGGCGGCTCCGAATTGTTCGTCGTGCGCGGCGAATTCGATGTGCTGCGCGCGCGGGTTTTGCCGGACGAAGTGCGGATCGCGCTGGAGCAGGCGCAGCACTATCACGCGGCGGCGCTCGAAAGCTTTCCGGGATTGTGCGCGTCGCGCTGCAATTACGACATTGCGCAGGGGCGCGATGATGAGGGCAACTGGCTGTCCGGCGTGCTCGAGCAGTCGTGGCGCATCGGTGGGGCGAGCGGGGCGGAACTGTTGGCCTTCGCCGCGTTTCTTGGCGATCCCGCGCTGCAGGCGGTGCGGGCAACGACGATCGAAGTCTACGGCGAAGCGCCGCCGGTGCCGGAAGACGCGCAGGTGCTGTTCTCCGGTGTCGACCCGAAGGTCGGCCGGATCACCAAATATGCACGCATAGAGGGATATGGCGACGCGGGATGAGTCGATCGACATTCATGTGGACAGCGCGCGGATTGCCGGCACGCTGGTCCGCCCTGCACCGCGGCTCCCTGGCGTGCTGTTCGTGCATGGTTGGGGCGGCAGCCAGGAGCAGTACCTGGCTCGCGCACACGAGATCGCCGCGCTTGGCTGCTTTTGCCTGACCTTCGATCTGCGCGGCCATGCCGGCACGCACGGGCAGCACGAGACCGTCACCCGCGAGAGCAACTTGCGCGACGTGCTCGCCGCCTACGATGTGCTCGCCAGCCACCCCCAGACCGACCCCGACGCGATTGCCGTGGTAGGCAGCAGCTACGGCGGCTACATGGCCGCGATGCTGACCGCGCTGCGCCCGGTGCGGTGGCTGGCGCTGCGCGCACCCGCGCTCTATCCGGACGACGGCTGGCATCTGCCGAAGCGCCAGCTGCACAAGGGCGACGATCTGGAGATCTACCGCCGCAGCGTGGTGCCGCCCGGAGACAATCGTGCGCTGCGGGCGTGTTCGCGCTTTGCGGGAGATGTGCTGGTGGTCGAGTCCGAGTGCGACAAGGTGATCCCGCATCCGGTCATCACCAGCTATGTCGAGGCCTGCTCCCGCGCCCGTTCGCTGACCTATCGCGTGATCTCCCGGGCCGATCACGGACTTTCCGACGATGCATCTCAACGTGCGTACACGGCCTTGCTGGTGAACTGGATGCGCGAGATGGTGCGCGGCGACCTGCTCGAGCCGGTCGCAGCCGAGCCGCCCCAGCATGCGATCGACCCGGTCCAGTCACGGGCCGCCTGAGCGCGGGACGCAGAACGCAGAACGGAGAACGCAGAACGGCCACCCGAAGGTGGCCGTTCTGCGCTGCTGGCCGGCGGACGCCGGCCGAGGGACTCTGCTTACTGAGTCTGCTGAGTGCCGGCGCCCGTTC
>DATLGF010000242.1:0-4659 GCA_035540575.1 Noviherbaspirillum sp. | reverse complement strand
GTCTTGCTGACCCAGTCCGACAGCTTCATGGGCCCTGCATTGCAGGCCGTCTTCGCCGAATGCGGCGCCGAGGTGATTGCCGACCGGCGCGCGCTGGATGCGCCCGACGCCGCCGCGCAGGCGGTGGCGGCAGCCGGCGACATCGATGTGCTGCTGCTCAACCTTGCGGTGCCGGCCCCGACCACGCCTGCCGCGCAGGTCGACGATACGGAATGGCGTGACGTGTTTGCGCACATGGTCGATCCGCTGCCGCGGCTGGTGCGCGCGGTGCTGCCGAAGATGATCGCGCGGCGACGCGGCAAGATCCTGCTGATCGGCAGTGCCGCCGCGCTGCGCGGCATGAAGCGCACGTCGAGCTACAGCGCCGCGCGCGGCGCCCAGCTCGCCTACATTCAGGCATTGGGCGTGGAGGCGGCGCCGCACAATGTGCAGGTCAACGCGATTGCGCAGAATTTCGTCGAGAACCCGACCTATTTCCCGCCCGAGGTGCAGGCCAATCCAGCGTTCCAGGAACGCCTGAAGCGCGAAGTGCCGCTCGGCCGCCTGGTCAGCCAGCGCGAGGACGCGCAGTTCGCCGCCTATCTGTGCAGCGACGCGGCCGACTGCTTCGTCGGGCAGGTGTTTCCCGTATGCGGGGGCTGGGTCGCGCGTTAGAATGGCGGGCTCTTATCCATTCCGTTGACATGTCCACTTCCGAAGAACGTCTGGTCGACCTGGAGATCCGCATCGCGCGCCAGGACGATCTGCTCGATGTGCTGAACCAGACCGTCTATCGCCAGCAGAAGAAGATCGACGAACTGGAAGCGCTGTGCACCGCGCTCGCGCGTCATGTGAAGGACATGCGCGACGCGGCAGCGGCCGCGCCCGCCAACGACAAACCCCCGCATTACTGATGAGTGATCCCGATTCCGACGATGCGCTGCTGCGCGCCAAGCTCAATGGCGAAACCTCGCGCATGCCGTGGCACGAATTGCAGCGTTTCTTTGCCGGCGGCAGCATGATCGTCGTCGACGATACGCTGGATCTGGTCGAGGTCGCGTTGCGTATTGCCCGCGATGACAAGGCGGCTGTCGCGGCCTGGCTGGAGCAGGGCAAGATCGCCCGCGCGTCCGACGAGCACGCGCGTGGCTGGACCGAAGCCGATGCCAGCCTGTGGGCGGTGGTGGTCAAGCCCTGGGTGCTGGTACAGCGCGAAAAACGGCACGCTGCATGAAGGCCGGACAGCGAACCGAATGGCCGGTCCTGTGGACCGCGCTGGGTGCGCTTGCGATGCTAATGATCGGCTTCGGCGCGGCCTGGGCGTGGCTGCAGCACGCGGAACGCCAGCGCGTGACCAGCAGCTTCACGATGCTCAAGCCGCTGGCGGTCAGCGGCAGCGGACATTCGGTCGGCGCCACGCTCGCCGTCAAGACCAGCGAGGCGGACAAGCGCTGGGCAGGCCAAAACCGTGCCGGCCTGGAAGCGGCACTGCAACAGGCGCTGCTCGGCGCGGATCCGGCGCGCGCACTGGCGCCGAACGGCCTTGTCGAGCTGCAGCACAGCCTGCGCCAGGTTGCAAACGGCAGCCTGTCCACCGACAAGATCCAGGAAATCGTGATCACCGACTTCCTGGTTACCGTTTACTGACGCGTGCGCAGGCGGTTGTGGATCGCCGTCGCCGCAATCGCCGCGTGTCCCATCGCCACCGCGATCTGGTTCAACCCGATCACCACATCCCCGGCCGCATACAGGCCGTCGACGCTGGTCTGCTGATGCGCGTCGACGAGCAGTTCATCGTTGTCCGCGCATTGCGCGCCCAGCAGTTGTCCCAGGCCTGAGTTCACCAGCGTGCCCAGCGCCGCGTAGACGATATCGACATCGAGTTCGCCGCCATCATCCAGCGCCAGCCACATGCGCTCATGGGGACCATTTGAAAGCCCGAGTGCGGTGACCGGCGGCGCGACGACGTCCACGCGCGCGCGCGCGAGCCGCTCGCGCTGCCCGTCGTCGAGCTGCAGTGGATCGTCCAGCGCGCAGACGTAGACCTTGTCGGCGAAGTGGCGCACGAAGATCGCTTCCTCCACGCCGCTGTTGCCCCGTCCCAGCACCGCCGCGCTGCGGCCGATCGCCTCGTAGCCGTCGCAGATCGGGCAGTAGCGCAGCCGGCCGGTGGCGAGCGCTGTTGAGACTTCGGCAAACGGCGGCGCGACGTCGGTCACGCCGGTAGCAAGCAACGCGGTGCGCGCGCGCCAGCTGCGGTGTTCTGCGCGCGCGACGAAGTTGCCGTGCGCATCGCGCTCCAGGCTGTCGATGGTCGTGTTCTGCACCTGCACGTCGTACTGCAGCGCCTGCTCGCGCAGGCGCGCCAGCACATCGGGGCCGTGAATGCCGTGCGCATAACCGGGATAGTTATGCGATTCGGGAATCAGCAGCAGCCGGCTGCCGGCGCCGTCGAGCAGGGCAATGCGGCGGCGGAAGCGGGCGAGGTACACGGCGGCCGTCAACCCGGCCGCGCCGGCGCCGACGATGATGCAGTCAAGCAGATCGTCGTCGCTTGCCATGCCGCTCCCCTCTCAATGACGGCTCGGGCGCTGCTGCGCGCGCTCGCGGTCCTCGCGTGACAACGAGGGGACGCCTTCGTCCGCATCCTCGTCACTGGCCGCCATTTCATCCTCGCCGGCAATGCTTTCTATGTGGTCGGTGCCGATGTCGCCGCCCATCTCCACTGCCGGATCGCGTCCGGCCGTGGCGACTTCGCCGGTGCCGCGCGCATCGGTATCCGAGTCCAGCCATGCATCGCCGATGTCGGGACCGGCAGTGCGGTCCGCGCGCTCGCTGTCGGAATCCTCGAGCGTGCCACGGTCCAGGCCGAGGTCGGCTTCGTTGGTCCAGCGCATGCTGTCCTGCACGTCACTGCCGCTGTCCGAGGTGTCGCTCGGTCCGAGTGCGCGCGTGCCATGACCGCTGCCGAGGCGGCGGTCCCTTTCCGGCATGTTGTCCGGGTCCAGTGTGCTGCTTGCCATAGTCGCTCCAATCAAGGTTTTCGCGCCCAAAACGCGTAGTCGGTGAACCCTGCAATAACCATGCCGTGAATGGTCGTGCCGGAACTTCATTTTTGACGCTGGGTCACTCAGTGACAGAGATGACCGCCGGCAAAGCGCATGAATGCAATGCGTGTCGCGGTCCGACCGCAATCTGAAAGGAGTGCAAGATGAAAAGAACATTTCATGGCCTGGCCGGTGCGGCCTTGCTCGCGTGCGCACCGCTTGCCGTTGCCCAGGGCGCAATCGACCCGACGTTTCAGCCTACCCAGCCTGCGCCCGAAGCAGCCGCGCCGGCGACAGGCGGTCCAGCAACGTTTGCAACTGATGCATCCGGTGCTTCGGCCGTGCGTCAGGGCAGCATCGCCGGCAGTGCGCACGGGACCGACAGGGCGGCCGCTGCACGCAGCGCGGCCGAGATGAGCAATGATCCCTTCGTGCAGCGGCGCGAAGCGCGCGCGCAGGCCCGGGCAGAGTACCGCCAGCGGGTGCGCGATGCGCGCGAGCAGCTGCGCGAGGACCGGCGCGCGGCGGATGCATTGCTGCATCCGCAATCCGGGTATTGACCGTCTGAAAGCGCGGGGCAGGGCCGGTAGAATGACAGCCGTCCTTCCTCCATCCCCGCGCACGTGCACGCGCCCGAACGAAAAATCATCCACTGCGATTGCGACTGCTTCTATGCAGCAGTCGAGATGCGCGACGATCCCTCGCTGCGCGGCCGGCCGCTCGCCGTGGGCGGCCGCGCCGACCGTCGCGGCGTGATCGCCACCTGCAACTATGAGGCGCGCCGCTACGGCGTGCGCTCCGCGATGTCCACCGCGCAGGCGCTGCAGCGCTGTCCGGATTTGATCGTGCTGCCGCCGGCAATGGACAAGTACCGCATCGCGTCGCGCCAGATCCTTGCGATCTATCGCGACTATACGGAGCTGGTCGAACCGCTCTCGCTCGACGAGGCGTATCTGGACGTCACCGCGTCCCCGCAGTGGCGCAACAGCGCAACGCTGATCGCGCAGGACATCCGCGCGCGCATTCGCGAGACCGTTGGCATCACGGCCTCGGCCGGCGTCGCGCCGAACAAGTTCATTGCAAAAATTGCCAGCGACTGGAACAAGCCGGACGGCCAGTTCGTCGTGCGTCCGCAGGACGTCGACGCATTCGTCGCCGCGCTGCCGGTCGACAAGTTGTTCGGCGTGGGCAAGGTGACCGCGCAAAAGCTCAAGCGGCTCGGGGCCCATACCTGCGCCGACCTGCGCGCATGGGACCTGGCCGAGCTGCAGCGTCATTTCGGCAAGTTCGGCAGCGCGCTCTACAACCTGTCGCGCGGCATCGACCGCCGTGAAGTGAAGCCTGATCGCGAACGCAAGTCCGTCAGCGTGGAAGAGACCTATGCGCGCGATCTGCCGGACCTTGCCGCGTGCCGGCGCGAATTGCCGGCGCTGATCGAACGGCTGGACCAACGCATGCGCCGTGCCCAGGCGGGCGATACGGTGCGCAAGCTGTTCGTCAAGATCCGCTTCGACGATTTCCGCCGTACCACCGCCGAATGCGTGAGCAGCACGGTGGAGTTCGCTGCGTGCGAAGACCTGCTGCAGACCGCGTGGCGGCGGGGCGCGCGTCCGGTGCGCCTGCTAGGCGTCGG
>DATLGF010000241.1:0-6093 GCA_035540575.1 Noviherbaspirillum sp. | reverse complement strand
GCATCAACAGCGCCGGCATCGCGCGGTCGAGCAAGGGCAGACGCGCGCTGCGCGGCAGCGCCGCCACTTCACCAGCCAACACCGTGACTTGCTTCGCATGCACCGACGCCTGCTGCTCCAGCAATGCCAACTGTCTGGCGCGGCCCTCGCCGCCGTCGTTGAGGAGCATGGCGTAGACCAGCGCAGCCGCGCCGAACGGATCGTGCACGGAGCTGTCCACGGCGGGCGGCAGGCCGTTCGCGGCCACCTGCGTGCCCGCCGGCATCCAGCTGTCCTGCGCCTGGTCGCCGGCAAAGCCGGAGGCGGTGTACGGGATATCGGGTAGCGTGCGCGCGGCGACCGGCGCCGGCGCAATCGGCGGCGCCTCGAGCATCGGCATGCTGCGCCCGAAGATGCGGCGCAGGCGCTCCTCGATCGGCGGATGCGTGGCCAGCCAGCCGGAAATCATGCTCTGGCGCGGCGCGCCCAGGAACAAATGGGAGAGCTGCTCGGCGTTCGGATGATTGATCTGGGAGCCGGGCTCGCCGCGACGCGACAACCCGCCGATCTTGCGCAGCGCGCCGCCGATGCCGTCAGGATTGCGGGTGAACTGCACCGCACTGGCATCGGCGAGGAATTCGCGCTGGCGCGAGACCGCGGATTTGATCAGACGGCCGAAGATCACACCGATGTAGCCGATCACGAACAGCGCCACGCCGGTGAGCAGCAAGACCGCCCTCACCTGCCCGCCGCGGTCGTCGCGGCTGCGCACGACCATCGCGCGCGAGCCGAAGCTCATCAGATGCTGTCCGAACGCGGCCAGCATCTGGATGCCGAACAACAGGCCGATCAGGCGGATGTTCATGCGCATGTCGCCATTGAGGATATGGCTGAACTCGTGCGCGATCACGCCTTGCAGTTCGTCGCGCGTGAGCCGCTCCATGGTTCCGCGCGTGACGCCGATCACCGCATGGTCCTGGTTGTAGCCGGCCGCGAACGCATTGATCGACTGCTCCTGGTCGAGCAGATAGACGCGCGGGCAGGCAACTCCGGACGCCAGCGCCATCTCCTCGACCACGTTCAGCAGCCGGCGCTCCTGGGCATCGGTGGTGGCGGGTGAAACGAGACGGCCGCCGGCCATGCGCGCGACCGCGTCCCCGCCCTCGCGCAGACGGAAGGTCTCGATCAGCGTGCCGCCGCCTATCATCGCCAGCACGATGAAGGTATTGGTCGCGAAAAAACCGCGCGGATAGTCCTGGACGCCGAGCACCTGGCCGTTCGCGGTCCAGCTCCACAGGAACGCGAGCGCGACGTTAACCGCGACGACGATCGCGATCACCGCGAGGATGAACAGGATGACCAGCTTGCGGGTCTGGCGGCGGGCGTGTTCTTGCTGTTCGAAGAAGTTCATACGGACCTGGTCAGCAGTTCCCTGGGGGGAAAGAGCTGGCGCTGGCGCCGTCCTCCCATCCCCGCCAGCCTCCATTGGAATGAGAACGAAGCGGACGGCTGCACCGCGCGCAGGATCAGAAGGAGACCTTCACCGCCTTGCGCTCTTCGGCGGTCTCGGTTGCCTGCAGCTGCTCGGCGTGCCTGAACGAGAACATGCCGGCGATGATCGAACTCGGGAACTGCTCGCGCGCGATGTTGTACTGCATCACGCCGTCGTTGTAAGCCTGGCGCGCGAAGGCGATGCGATTTTCCGTCGAGGTCAGCTCCTCGGTCAGCTGCATCATGTTCTGGTTGGCCTTCAGGTCCGGATACGCTTCCGACAGTGCGAACAGGCGCCCGAGCGCCGAGCCCAGCGCGCCCTCGGCCGCGGCCACGGACCGGATCGCCGCCTCGTCGGTCGGGTCGCCGGCCGCGCGCGTGCTGGCCGCGACGGCCTGATTGCGCGCGGCGATCACCGCCTCGAGCGTTTCACGCTCGTGCTTCATGTAGGCCTTCGCCGTTTCGACGAGATTGGGGATCAAATCGTAGCGGCGCTTCAACTGCACGTCGATCTGCGCGAATGCGTTCTTGAACTGGTTGCGCAGGTTGATCAGGCGGTTGTACGCGCCCACCCCCCAGAACAGGACCAGCAGCAGGATGGCTGCGAGAATCACGAGTGCGGTCATGCTGTCTCCTAGAATGAAAATGGCCGCAGGTCGTTTCCGACCGGCGGCCAACTATACCATCGGCACTTGCCGATTCCTCACCGCCCCGACTGCGTGTTCCCGGGGGTCTGGGCCAGCCCCTGCAGTTCGGCCTCGGTGATGTAGTCGAATACCTTGACGACCTTCTGCACCCCGCCGACGCGGCTGGCGACCTCGGCGGCGCGCTGGCCTTCGCGTTCGGTCACGCGGCCCATCAGGTAGACATTGCCGCGCTCGGTCACGACCTTGATCGAATTGGCGAAGATATCCTTGGCGTCGACGAACGAGGCCTTCACCTTGCCGGTGATCAGCGTGTCGTTGGAGCGCGAGGCCAGGCTGGAAGGCATCGTGACGGCGATATCGTTGACGATCGAAAGCACGCCGTCGACGCGCGCCACTTCGCGCTCCACCGCGGCCTTGGTTGCCTCGTCGCGCACCTCGCCGGTCAGCAGCACCTGGCGGTTGAAGCTGGTGACGTTTACGTTCGACGACTCGCCGGCCGCCCGGCGCGCGGCCGGCTGCGCCTTCAGGAAGATCGCCTTGTCCTCGGTCTGCGCCCCCAGTGTGCGGCGATCCGTCGCCGCCAGGGACGTCATCACCGCCGTGCCCAGCACGACGCCGGCGCAGCCTTGCAGCGCGAGTGCGGCGCTGGCCGCGATCAGCAGCGTGGCCACCGGCCGCACCGCGCGTTGACGGAATTTCGCTCCCGTTTTAATCATGACCATCCTCCCCAAACAAGGCGACGTCGATGCCGTCGCATAAACAGTGAATCACCAGCAGGTGCACTTCCTGGATGCGCGCCGTGCGGTCGTGCGGCACACAGATGTGCACGTCCGCGTCGGTGAGCCGCTGCGCAATCGCGCCGCCGCCCTTGCCGGTCAGCGCGACCACGCGCATGTCGCGCTCGAGCGCCGCATCCACCGCCGCCAGCACGTTCGGCGATTTGCCGGACGTGGAAATGGCGAGCAGGATGTCTCCGGACTGCCCGAATGCCTGCACCTGCTTGCTGAAGATCTCCTGGAAGCTGTAGTCATTCGATACCGCGGTCAAAATGGAACTGTCCGTGGTAAGCGCCATGGCAGGCAGCGGCAGGCGCTCGCGTTCGAAACGGCCGACCAGTTCGGCGGCGAAATGCTGACAGTCGCCGGCCGATCCGCCATTCCCGCAAGCAAGGATCTTGTTGCCGTTAGACAAGGCCGAGAACATAAGTTCCACGGCCTGCGATATCGGTTCGGCCAATTCGCGTGCGGCCTTCATCTTCAGTTCGGCGCTTTCCTGGAAGTGCGCCTCGATTCGTTGCTTGTTCATGGTCGGGGATTATAGGTGGGCGGCTACGCGGTGAACGCATTGCGCAGCCAGTCGATCTCGCCGGCATCGATTGCGATCACGTCGAACCGGCAGGCGGGAGGAAATCGATAACGCTGCAGGTAGAGCTGGGCGGCAAGAATGAGGCGGGCCTGCTTGCGCGCGGTGACGCTGGCCGCGGCGCCGCCGAAGCCTGTACCGCTGCGCTTGCGCACTTCGACGAACACGAGCACTTCGCCGTCGCGCATGATCAGGTCGATCTCGCCGCCCTTGCAGCGAAAGTTCGCCTGGACCGGCACCAGCCCCTTCGCCTGCAGAAAGGCGCGCGCCCGCTCTTCCGCCGCCGCGCCGTCAAGCTGCTTCGGGCTGCGCGCGAGCGGATTGAGCCATTTCATCGGGACGGATCAGCGCGCAACCGTCGCCGGCGCCACGCTTCCGCCGCGGTACACCGCCTGCTGCGTCGTACGTTCGAAGTGCGGCCCGAAACGGTCGAAGCGCACGACCAGGCGCCCGGTCACGCCGTCGAGTTCGAAGTTGGTGTGCTGGGCCGCAAGTTGGCGCGCGACCCGGTAGGCGTCAATGCCCAGCGCATACAGGCGCTCCATATCTGCGCTGCGGCGCTGCTCGGCATCGCCCGGCAGGCGCGGGTATGCCATCACCGCCGGATGATCGTCCTGCAGCTGCCACGGAATGTCGAGCAGGAGGGCGCCGTCCATCGCTGGCGACGCTTCGACCAGTGCGCGGTCCTGCAGCGCGATCGGATTCAACTGCGAGGTGCCGAACAGCGGGTACTGACGCCCCACGCTCTCGCGCAGCTGGCGTGCCTGGCCGGCATCAAGCGCGGCAAACACGAAGGGTGCGCGCTCGTTTTCCAGGCGCGTGCGCAGCTGCAGCATCGCTGCGGCGTTCAGGAAGCCGTCGGCCACCTCCAGCTCGACGGTGCGCACAGCCATGCCGCTGGCTGCCCACTGGGTGGCGAAGGCCCGCGCGGCACGGCGCTGCCAGGCGGTGGCGGTGTGCACCACGTATGCGGTGCCGCTGGCGTGATCGCGCCGCGCCCAATCGGCCACCTGGCGCGCCTCGTCCTCGACGGACAGGCCCATCACCAGCATCAGCGGCGGCGGCCGTACGGCCGCGTCTTCCGGCGCATCCGGCGCGTTCAGCGCCACGGTGGGACGCATCACCTCCCCGCTGCGGGCAACAGCGGTGACGCCGGAACGCGACAGCGGCCCGACCACGATGTCATGCGTTGCACTTGCGCTGCGGTAGGCGGCGAGTACGTCCTGGGGAGAATCGCCGGTCTCGACGAGCGTGATCTCCACGCCTTGGCGCTCTACCTGGTAAGCGGCGAAGAAACCGGCGCGCACAGCCTCGGCTGCGCCGCCAAGGCTGCTCGACCTGAGCGGAAGCATCAGCGCGATGCGCGCACGTGGGCCGATCGGCGTTGCCGGAACAGGGACAGGGACAGGGACAGGGACAGGGACAGGTTGGGCAGCAGCAGTGGCCGGCGGGACCGCCTGCGCGGCGGGCTGCGCGTGCAGTGCCTCCGGTTGCGGGAACCGGACCTGCGCATCCGCCTCACCAAGCGGACGCATCGACACGCCGTTTGGCATGTGTACCGAGAACGTCTCCGCCCCCTGCGCATTTGCGCCCGTATGAAGCGACAGGCACAATCCGCACACCATGGCCAGCATCAGGGCCTTCGTCCTTTGAAACAACATCACATTCTCCCGATGAGCCCGACATCCTCCGCGGCCCCAGACCTGCACGCCATCATGCAGGAAGTTGCCCGGCAGACTTATCCAACGCCGGCATTATACGTAGTGAGCACTCCCATCGGAAACGTTGGCGACCTGACATTGCGTGCTGTCAACACGCTCGCGCTTGCAGATGCGGTGGCCTGCGAAGACACGCGCAACACTGCGGCGTTGCTGAATCGCTATGGGCTGCACAAGGAGTTGATCGCCGCGCACGAGCACA
This sequence comes from Noviherbaspirillum sp., assembly GCA_035540575.1. Classification (GTDB taxonomy): domain Bacteria; phylum Pseudomonadota; class Gammaproteobacteria; order Burkholderiales; family Burkholderiaceae_D; genus Noviherbaspirillum. Next base: position 694 of record DATLGF010000241.1, on the reverse strand, counting down.
ACGAGCGCGAGGCGGCCGAACGCCTGATTGCGCGCCTGCAGTCGGGCCAGCGCATCGCTCTGGTCTCCGACGCCGGCACGCCCGGCATCTCCGATCCGGGCGCGCGCATCGTCGATGCGGTGCGTGAGGCAGGCCTGCGTGTGATCCCGCTACCGGGGCCGTCAGCCGCCATTGCCGCGCTGTCGGCCAGCGGTCTGGTCAACGAGCGCTTCCATTTCATCGGCTTCCTTCCGGCACGCACCGCGCAGCGGGAAGCGTCCCTTGGCGCATTGGCGCGCGAAACCTCGTCGCTGGTGTTCTACGAGGCCCCGCACCGCATCGAGGAAACGGTGGCGAGTCTCGTGGCGGTGTTCGGCCCCGCACGCAGAATCGTGTTCGCCCGTGAGCTCACCAAGCTGTTCGAGGAAGTGCATCGCTGCCAGTTGGGCGAGGCGGGAGCATGGCTGGCGGCGGATGCCAACCGCGGCAAGGGCGAATATGTGATCGTGATCGAAGGCGCGCAAGCCGCCACCGACCAGGACCAGGCGGAAGCCGAGCGCGTGCTGCGCATCCTGCTTGCGGAATGCCCGGTGAAGCAGGCTGTCGCCCTCGCGGCGAAACTGACCGGCCAGAAAAAGAACGCGCTCTACGAGCGGGCATTGCAGCTGAAGGCGGACGGCGAGTCGGGCGTCTGAGGCTGAACCAACTACCGCTG
>DATLGF010000240.1:0-2317 GCA_035540575.1 Noviherbaspirillum sp. | reverse complement strand
CTTTTCGATTTCAGCCGGGATGGCCGCACTTTGCATGCGCGGCGGTGTTTCCGAACCGGCGGATATCGGTGCCGCCGCGCATGCAAAGTGCGGCCATCCCGGCTGAAATCGAAAAGCGCACGCACTACGCGTGGGGCCTGGAGACCTCGGGCGCACTGACCTGCTGGGGCGCGTTCGGCGCACGCGGGGCGGGCGTGAAGGTCGGGGTGCTCGACACTGGCGTAGAGGCCAGGCATCCGGACCTGGTCGGGAAGGTCGTTGCGTTTGCCGAGTTCGGCCCGAACAATGCGATGCTGAAGGCCGGCGTCACGCATGCATACGACGATGACGGCCACGGCACCCATGTGTGCGGCACCATTGCCGGCGGCAATGCGAGCGGCCGCTGGATCGGCATGGCGCCGGAAGCACAGCTGATTGCCGCCAAGGTGCTCAAGAACGGCGTGGGCAGCGATGCGCAGATCCTCGCCGGAATGGCATGGGCGATCCAGCAGGGCGCCCATGTGCTCAACCTGTCCCTGGGCGGCTGGAGCGCCGGCATCGACGTGATCGATACCTATACGAACAGCATCCTGCAGGCAAACGGCGTCGGGGTGCCGGTGGTGACGGCGATCGGCAACGAAGGCAGCGGCACCAGCGGTTCGCCCGGCACCGACTATTTCTCAATCGGTGTCGGCGCCACCGATATCCTGGATCGGGCGGCGGGTTTCAGCGGCGGCCGCACCCACGTGATCCACGCCTCGCCGGCTTTCAAGCAGAAAGACCTGCCCATCATTTTCATCAAGCCTGATCTCTCGGCGCCGGGTGTCGATGTCTACTCCTGCAAGCGGGGCGGGCGCTGGGGTTACGAGAGCGGGACCTCGATGGCCGCTCCCCACGTCAGCGGCGCATTCGCGCTTCTGCTGAGCGGCATCGGCGCGAACAGGCTGCCGCCGCACGATCTCAGGCGACTGAGCAATTGGGACCGAGTCGACGTCCTGCAGTCACTGCTGCTCGGCAGCGCACTGGAGCTGGGGGAAAAAGGCAAGAACGCCCGCTTTGGACACGGGCGACTGGATATTGCGGCCGCTTACAGTAACGCGTTGAATCTAAAGTATCTTTCTTGATCAAAGCAGGTGGAAAAGTTATCCTAGCCGAAAGGAGAAACGGGTATGAGCGCCGCGACTGCAATCCGGGACAAGGAGTTGACTGCCTTCGTGGAAGGGCGTGGCAACACGCAGAAAGTCTCGGTGATTGTAGAAGCCAACAGCCCTATCCTGCCGCCCGCGCGTATCGCCGCCCAGACCCGCCGCGCAGTGGGGCTGCCCGGCCCGGCTTCGTCACGAAAGGCCGTCGCCCGCAAGGGCGCGGGAAGTGCTCAGGTCGCGATGGCCGACCTGCGCCGCGATCTGGAAGCGCTTGGTCTCGCGAAGAATGCCGGAGAGAACGATCTGGCGTGCGCCTTCGTGCTTGATGTCACCCCCGCCCAATTGCGCGAGCTGGCCAACCTGGACACGGTTCGCGCAATCCGCCTCAACAAGGTCTACCGGCGGATCGCTTCCGGCTAGCCTTTCAGCTGCGTGTCGCCGCGTCACGCTGCACCACGCGCAAATACCACAGCAATCCGACCGCCACCACCGCAAGACTCGCACTGTTGGCGAACCAGAAGCCGGCGGCGCCATGCATGGCCGGCGGACTGATGCCGAACGGATCGAGGCCCAGCACGTAGCCGCCGCTCAGCCCGATGCCCCACAGCGCGAACGCGTACATCAGCGTGGGGACGATTGCGATCTTGTAGGCGCGCAGCACGAAGGCAGCGACGACCTGGATCGCATCGAACAGTTGATAGAACGCGATGTAGACGAACAGCGGGACGGCGGCGGCCATGATCACTTCATTGGGTGTGTAGGCGCGCACGATCTGGTGCCGCGCCAGCCAGACCGCCAGACCGATTGCGACCGAGGCGACGGCCGCAAAGCGGATACCGTCGATGCCGAGGCGTCTTGCGCCTTCCATGTCGCGCGCGCCGATCGCCTGCGCGACCAGCGTGCCGGTGGCGCTGGCGATGGCCAGCGGAAGCATGTACAGGACGGTCGCGAAGTTCGCGGTGATCTGGTGCCCGCCGACTGTCGAAGCGCCGAGGCGGGCGATGAACAGGGCCATGAAGGTGAAGGCGGTCACTTCAATCAGATAGCTCAGCCCCATCGGAATGCCCAGTTTCAGCAGATCGCGCTGCGCCACCCAGCGCGGGGCGACAAAGCCGGTGCCGAACAGCCCGAAGCGGCGGTATGACGGAGCGAGGCGCAGGATCAGCACGGCGATGATGAACATCATCCAGGAC
>DATLGF010000239.1:0-3837 GCA_035540575.1 Noviherbaspirillum sp. | reverse complement strand
CGGCCTGGGCCTGCCGGTGACCGAACCGTCGCTCGGCCTGTTGATCGCCAACGGCTTTCAGTATCTGATGTCCGGCAAGTACTGGATCAGCTTTTTCCCCGGCATTGCCTTGCTGGTGACGGTGGTGGCGATCAACTTGGTCGCCGACCAGTTGCGCGACGTGCTGAATCCGCGCCTGCAGACACAATGAGGAGCGCGCAATGACGACGCAATACGATGGGCCGACGCTGGTCGTCGAAGGGCTGAAAACCCAGTTCTTCACGCGCGCCGGCGTGGCGAAGGCGGTGGACGACGTGTCGTTCACCGTCAAGCGCGGCGAGATCATGGGCCTGGTCGGCGAGTCCGGGTCGGGCAAGTCGATGACCGGCTACTCGATCATGGGCTTGATCGACTCCCCCGGCAAGGTGGTTGACGGGAAGATCCTGCTGAAAGGCCAGGACCTGCGCGGCCTGCCCCAGGACGCCATGCGCAAGATCCGCGGCAGCCGCATCGCGATGATCTTCCAGGACCCGATGATGACGCTGAACCCCGTGCTGCGCATCGACACCCAGATGATGGAGGCGGTGTTCGCGCATCAGGATGTGAGCCGCGAACGCGCACGAGAGATGGCGCGCGATGCGCTGGCGCGCGTGGGCATTCCGTCGCCAGACGAACGGCTGCGCGCCTACCCGCACCAGTTCTCGGGGGGCATGCGCCAGCGCGTGGCAATCGCCATCGCGCTGCTCAACAAACCCGACCTGATCATCTGCGACGAACCCACCACGGCGCTGGATGTGACGATCCAGGGACAGATCCTGTACGAGATGCAGAAGCTGTGCCGCGAGTCCGGCACCGCGCTGATCTGGATCACGCACGACCTGTCTGTGGTGGCCGGTCTGGCCGATTCGGTATGCGTGATGTATGCGGGGAAGATCGTGGAAAGCGGCACCGTGCGCCAGGTGCTCGAGCATCCGCGCCACCCGTACACCTATGGGTTGATCGGATCCGCCCCTTCGCGCAACGTGCATGGACAGCCGCTGCGCCAGATCCCCGGCATGACGCCATCGCTGCTGCACCTCCCGACCGGCTGCGCGTTCCGCACCCGCTGCGATCGCGCCACCGAGGTGTGCACCGCGTATCCCGAATTGCGGCAAGTGGACGGACGCGCGCTGCGCTGTTTTCATCCTGTCAGAGAAGTGTTGGAGGCAGTGCAATGAGTGCCGGAAAATCCGCGTTGCTGGAAATGCGCCACGTCAGCAAGCGCTTCGTGAAATCGCTGGATGCCGCGGCTAAGATCGCCAACGTCTTTGGCGCTAATCAGAAGGAAGAGGTCGTCCATGCAGTGGACGATGTGAACCTCGTCGTCAGCAAGGGCGAGGTGGTCGGACTGGTCGGCGAGTCGGGCTGCGGCAAATCGACGCTCGGCCGCATGGCTGTGGGCCTGCATGGCCTGTCGTCAGGCACGCGCCTGTGGAAGGGGCAGGAGATCGACAAGCTGGATCCGGGCGAACGCCGCAAGAAGCAGCTTGCAATCCAGATGATTTTCCAGGACCCGTATGCGTCGCTCAATCCACGACTGCGCGTGCAGGACATTGTCGGCGAGGCGCCGGTCGCGCACGGCATCGTGCGCAGCGCCGAACAGCGCGAGTACGTGGAAGGTCTGCTGCAGCGGGTCGGCCTCGATCCTGCGACGCTGCGGCGCTTCCCGCACCAGTTCTCCGGCGGCCAGCGCGCGCGCGTCGGGATCGCGCGGGCGCTGGCGGTGAAGCCGGAATTCCTTGTCTGCGACGAGGCGGTGGCGGCGTTGGACGTCTCGATCCAGGCTCAGGTCCTGAACCTGTTCATCAAGCTGCGCGACGAACTCGATCTCACCTATCTTTTCATCAGCCACGACCTCGGGGTTGTGCGCCACCTGTCGGATCGGGTCGTGATCATGTACCTCGGACGCGTGGTCGAGTCCGCTCCGGCCGCCGAAGTGTTTGCCAGGCCGAATCATCCGTATACTGCCGCGCTGCTGGCCTCCGCGCCGAAGCTCGAAGTGAAGAAGACCGAGTTCGTGGCGATCAAGGGGGAGATTCCCTCGCCGTTGAACCCGCCCTCCGGCTGCCACTTCCATCCTCGTTGTCCGCACGCAATGCCGCGCTGCAAGGAGGAACGCCCGGCGCTGCGCGAGGTCGCATCGATGCACATGTCCGCCTGCCACCTGAACGACACCTGAGGAATGCCGATGACTGCCGCACCCGACCTCTCCCGCCCGTCTGCAGATGTGTTGGCGATGGTCGAGCGGCTGGTGGCTTATCCGACCGTTTCGCGCGACTCCAATCTCGGCCTGATCGAATGGGTGCGCGATTACCTCGCCGCAAAGGGTGTGCGCTCCCGGCTCACCTATGACGCCAGCGGCACGAAGGCCAATCTGTTCGCCACGCTCGGCGAAGGGAAGAAGCCGGGGCTGATCCTGTCCGGCCATACCGATGTTGTGCCGGTCGACGGCCAGGCCTGGGACAGCGACCCGTTCAAGGCGACGCTCGTTGGCGATCGCCTCTACGGCCGCGGCACTGCGGACATGAAAGGCTTCATCGGGACCGCGCTCGCGCTCGTTCCGCAATTCCTCGAGGCGGACCTCGATTCCGCGCTGCATCTGGCGCTTTCGTACGATGAGGAGGTGGGCTGCATCGGCGTGCGCGGACTGATCGCGGACCTGCAGGAGATCGGGCTCAAGCCGGCTGGCTGCATCGTCGGCGAGCCGACCTCGATGCGGCCGATCATCGCGCACAAGGGCACACACCGCTTTCGCTGCTGCGTGACGGGGCGCGAGGCGCATTCCAGCTATACGACCCTGGGCGTCAACGCGATCGAGTACGCGGCGCGCATCATCGTCTACATCCGCCAGATGGCCGATCGCCTGGCCCAGCTCGAGACGCGCGACTACGCGTTCACGGTTCCGTATTCGACGATGCAGACCGGGGTCGTGCGTGGCGGCATCGCATCCAACATCGTGCCCAAGGAATGCGAGTTCCAGTTCGAGGCGCGCACCCTGCCGGGCGTGGAGGCGGAGGAGCTGTACCGCGAGGTGCGCGACTATGCGGCCACGCTGCTGCCGGAGATGCAGAAGGTGGAACCGAATGCCGCGATTGAGTTCGAGTGGCTGGCCTCTGCGCCCGGCTTAAGCATGGAAGAAAGCGCCGCGTTGGTGCAGTTCGCCGCGTCGCTCGCGCGTGAGCGGCCTAACGGCGCGGTTTCCTACGGGACAGAGGCGGGCCTGTTCCAGCGGGCCGGGATACCGACGGTCGTGTGCGGGCCCGGCAGCATCGAGCAGGCGCACCGCCCGAACGAGTATGTCGAGCTCGAACAGCTGGCACGCTGTGAAGCCTTCATGCGGCGCCTGATGCGGCGCGCCTGATCTGCTGCGCCGCGTCCAATCGTTCAAAATAGCGTATTGCCCCGGTTCCGACGAAAGGTCGAACATGTCCGCCCCCACCACCGTCCGCGGCGCCTGCCCGCACGACTGCCCCGATACCTGCGCGCTCCTGATCACGGTCCAGGATGGCAAGGCCGTCGCTGTCAAGGGCGACCCGGATCACCCGACCACGGCCGGCGTACTCTGCACGAAGGTCGCGCGCTACACCGAACGCACCTATCATCCGGACCGCCTGTTGCACCCGATGAAACGGGTGGGAGCGAAAGGCGAGGGACGTTTCGAGCGCATTTCCTGGGACGAGGCGCTCGATACCATCGCGGCGCGGCTGAAGGATATCGCCGTGCGCGACGCCCAGGCCATCCTTCCATACAGCTATGCCGGCACGATGGGCCTCGTGCAGGGCGAATCGATGGCCGCGCGCTTCTTTCACAAGCTTGGCG
>DATLGF010000238.1:0-14965 GCA_035540575.1 Noviherbaspirillum sp. | reverse complement strand
CCTCCACGGTCAAGCAGAACGCCGCCAGCGCCCATGAAGCGAACCAGCTCGCGGTCTCCGCATCGGACGTGGCGACCAAGGGCGGCGCGGTGGTCGCCCGCGTGGTGGATACGATGGGTTCGATCAACAACTCGGCGAAGAAGATCGTCGACATCATCGGCGTGATCGACAGCATTGCGTTTCAGACCAACATCCTCGCGCTGAACGCGGCTGTCGAAGCGGCGCGTGCCGGCGAGCAGGGCAAGGGCTTCGCGGTGGTAGCGGCCGAAGTGCGCCAGCTCGCGCAGCGCTCGGCGGCCGCCGCAAGGGAAATCAAGGCGCTGATCGACGATTCCGTGGAGAAGGTCGGCATCGGGGCCGGGCTGGTCGACCAGGCCGGCACCACGATGAAGGAAATCGTCGAGAGCGTGCGGCGGGTGACCGACATCATGGGCGAGATCTCGGTCGCCAGCAAGGAACAGACCGACGGTATCGAGCAGGTCAACCAGGCCATCAACCAGATGGACGAGGTTACGCAGCAGAATGCCGCGCTGGTCGAGGAGGCTGCTGCCGCAGCGCAGTCGCTGCAGGAGCAGGCGGCGCATCTGGCACAGGTGGTCAGCGTGTTTCGACTCGATATGGTGCAAACCGCCGGCGCAAGACCGGCGCCGGCGGCCGTCCAGTCCGCGCGCGTGACGAGCGCCGTGCCGGTGCCACCGCCGCTTGCCCGGGCCCGTGCTGCCGATGACTGGGAGGAATTCTAATGTGATGAGGCGTTAGTCCGCTGCACAGGAAAATTGGCGCAGGCATCACCGGCCGAAAAACGGGCGTGACGGGTTGTCTTTTTTGTTATGCTTTCCGGTTTGTGCAAATCGTGAAAGCCGAGCATGCGCGCCGTCCTCCTCTTCCTCGTTTCGCTTCTTGCATCTCCCCTTTCCGCTGCGCCCGCCTATACGGTCAAGTCGCTCGAAGAGCTGGCGGTCTACCCGCAGTCGCGCGCGGTCGCGCGGGTGGTTCCGGAAAATGAAAGCCGCATCGCGGCTGAGGTCAGCGCGCGCATTCAGGAAATTCCGGTCGCCGTCGGACAGCCGGTGCGCAAGGGCGACGTGCTGGTGCGCCTGGACCAGAGCCAGTACCAGCTCGCGCTCGAGCAGGCCAGCAGCCAGGTCGAGCTGCTGTCGAACCGGCACAAGCTCGCGCAGCTGCAGTACGAGCAGGCGCGTTCGCTGGCGGAATCCAACTTCATCTCCTCGCAGGCGCTCGAACAGCGCCGCACCGAACTGGCGGTACTGGAAAGCGAGCTGAAGATCGCGCGTAACAGCGTGAGCCAGGCGCAACTCGCGCTGCGGCGCACCGTGCTGCGCGCACCATTCCCCGGGGTCGTGCGCGAGCGCCTGGCGGGGGAGGGCGAGATGGCGGCGCCCAGCCAGCCTATCCTCACGCTGGTCGAACATGCGCGCAGCGAGGTGCGGGCGCAGGTGCCGCTGGGCGACGTGCCCAGCCTGCGCAAGGCGCGCGAAATTGCGTTCCGGCTGGGCCAGGCGCGCCATCCGGTCAAGATAGAACGCATCACGCCGCTGGTCGATCCGCACGCGCAGACGCGTGAAGTGATTCTGCGCATGCAGGAGACCCTGGCCGCCGGCGTGGCCGGTGAACTCCTTTGGACCAGCACAACGCCCTATCTGCCCGCCGCCTACGTCCAGCAGTTCAGGGGGCGTCTCGGCGTGTGGGTGGAAGAGGGGGGCAAGCCGGTGTTCAAGCCGGTGCCCGACGCGCAGACCGGCCGCCCCGTCGCGCTCGACTGGCCGCTCGACACGCGCATCGTCGACGACGGCCGCTTCGCGCTGGCCGGCCCTGCGCTCGAGGCGGCGCCGTCCGCCGGCAACGGTAAGTAGGCGCGATCATGGGCTTCTACCGCCGCCTGCTGGACAACCACCCGCTGGCCAACATCACCTTCCTGGTGGTGCTGATGCTCGGCGTGCTGTCCTACGTGAACATGCCGCGCGCCCAGGACCCGGAGATCAACTTCAACTGGGTGTCGATCGTCACCGTCCTGCCCGGCGCCTCGGCGGCCGACGTCGAGCGCGAGATCACCTCTCCGCTGGAGGACGCGATCCGCCTGGTCAAGGACATCCGCTACATTTCGAGCAACAGCCGCGAAGGCATCTCCTCGATCCTGGTGCGCTTCAACGATCTGCCCGAGCGCGAGTTCGACAAGCGCATGGTCGACCTGCGCCGCGAGGTGCAGAACAAGGCCAGCGCGGAACTGCCGCTCGAAGCGCGCGATCCGGTGGTGATGGAAATCACCACCTCCAACGGTTTTCCGACCGCGATGGTGGCGATCTACAGCGCCGTGGGTGGTGAACATCTGCGCTACCTCGCCTCGCAGATCAAGACCGACCTGGAGGACGTGCGCGGCGTCGATTCGCTGCTGGTGACCGGCCTCGCGGACCCGCAGCTGCACGTGGAGTTCGATCCGCGCGCGCTCGAGGCGCGCGGCGCGCATCCCGGCCAGGTGGCCGACGCGGTGATCGGCTGGTTCCGCAACACCATGGGCGGACGGGTGCAGGTCGGCGACCGCGAATGGCTGCTGCGCCTGGAAGGCAAGACGCCGGAGCCGGAGCTGCTGGCTCAGATCCCGGTACCGAACCAGACCGGCTACTTTTCCGTCGACACCGTCGGCCACGCCGCGCGCGGCACCGAGCGCGTGAACCAGCGCGTGACCTACAACGGCCAGCCGGCCATGATCTTCGCGGTGACCAAACAGGCGCAGGCCAACACGCTGGACTTGGTGGCGCGGCTGCAGGACTTCGTCCAGGAACGCAACGAGGTGCTCGCCAGCCAGGGCGTTCAGCTCGCGCTGATCGACGACCAGACCGTGCCCACGCGCGAGGCGATCGGCGTGATGCAGACCAATGCGCTGTACGGCTGGATCCTGGTGATCCTGGTGTGCTGGGTCTTCCTCGGATCGCGCATTGCCTTCCTGGTCGGACTCGGCATCCCGTTCTCGCTGGCGGCCACCTTCTTCATCGTCGCCGCCACCGGCTCCACGCTGAATCTGACCGTGCTGCTGGGCGTGGTGATTGCGCTCGGCATGCTGGTCGACGATGCCGTGGTCGTGGTTGAATCGATCTACTACCGCATGCAGCGCGGCGAGGAAACCGTCCATGCCGTGGTCAACGGCGTGCGCGAGGTGGCGCTGCCGGTGCTCACTTCCATCCTGACCACCTGTGCGGCCTTTCTGCCGCTGATGCTGCTTCCGGGTATCGTCGGCAAGTTCATGTTCGTTGTCCCCTTCGTCGTCACCACCGCCCTGCTGGTCAGCCTGATCGAAGCGTACTGGATCCTGCCGGTGCATGTGATGACGTTCAAGCCCAACTTCGAGCGCAAGTCGCGCGCCCAGCTCTGGCGCGAGCGTTTCACCCACGCCGCGCGCGTGCGCTACACGCGGCTTCTGATCAAGGTGCTGCGCTGGCCGAAGCTGTCGGTCGGTGCGGTGCTGCTGACGATGGCGGGTGCCGGCGCGATGGTGGGTCTCGGCGCGGTCAAGGTGCAGTTCTTCGCGTTCGATCCGCTGCGCTTCTTCTATGTGAACGTGGACATGCCCGCCGGCGTGACGCTGGACCGGACTCACGCGGAGGTGGAGCGGGTGCAGAAGCTGGTCGAACCGGCGTTTGCCGACGGCGAGGCGCGCTCGCTGACCGCGGTGTCGGGCATCAAGTGGACCGAGACCGAGCCGCTCTACGGCACGCAGTATGGCCAGGTGATCGTGTCACTGAACCCGCGCACCGGCGACATGCGCGAAACACAGGAAGTGGTCGCCGCGCTGCGTGAGCAGCTCGCCGCCTACCGGGGAGAAGCGCGCATCAGCTTCCTGGAGCTGTCGGGCGGCCCGCCGACGTCGAAGGCGATCAACGTGAAGGTGCGCGGCGACAATTACGAGCAGCTGCGCCGCGCGACCGACGAGCTGATGGCGGTGGTCGCGCAGATCCCGGGTGTGAAGGACCTGGTCGATGACGACGTGCCCGGCCGTCCCGAGCTGACACTGTCGCTGCGGCGTGAAGCGCTCACGCAGGCCGGACTCAATGCCGGCTATGTGGCACGCCTGGTGCGCCTGTATGGCGACGGCGAAACCGTGGCGAGCATCCGCGACCAGGGCGAGAAAGTGGATGTGGTCGTGCGTGCGCATCCGGCGGAGCTGGCCGATATCGACCAGGCACTGTCCTATCGCATCCCGTTGCCGCAAGGCGGCAGCATCGCGCTCGGCCAGCTGGTCGACGCGCAGATGCAGGAGTCCAAGGGATTCATCCGCCATTACCAGCTGCGCCGGGCAATCACCATCGAGGCGGATCTGGCGCGCGATGTGGAGCACACCACCGACACCGTCACCGCGAACAACCGCATTCGCGCCGCGTGGGAGCAGATGCGCACGCGCTATCCCGGCGTCGACCTCGATTTCACCGGCGAGCTCGACGACATCCAGGAAAGCCTCGATTCGATGGGCCGGCTGTTTGCGTTCGGCGTCGGCCTGATCTACCTGATCCTGGCCGCGCAGTTCCGCAGCTATTTCCAGCCGTTCCTGATTCTCGTGACCGTGCCGTTGGCCTTCGTCGGCGTGGTGCTCGGCCTGTTCGTATCGGGCAACCCGCTCAGCCTTTACACGCTTTATGGTGTGATTGCGCTCGCGGGGATTGCGGTGAACTCGGCAATCGTCCTGATCGACGCCGCCAATTCACGCTTGAGTACCGGGATGAGCGTGCTGCACGCGACCATCTACGCGGCGCGCCGGCGGCTGATTCCGATTCTGATCACGACCACGACGACGATCGCCGGCCTGTTCTCGCTGGCGGTCGGCTTGGGCGGCCGCTCGCTGATCTGGGGGCCGGTCGCTTCGTCTATCGTCTGGGGGCTCGGCTTCTCGACGCTGCTCACGCTGTTCGTGATCCCGCTGCTGTTCCGCGCGTTCATGACGCCGGGGTGGTGGCGGCCCTCGCGCTGGCGCTGGGTGCAGCGCTGGCGCGGTACGCCTGCACCTGCACGGGCCTGAGCGAGAGGGCGCGCGACGGATGGCCGAAGCCGGCCATTCCCGTTCAGTGATACCCCTCGCCAGGCTGGACCTTGCCCCGGAATACCCAGAACACGAACACCATGTAGCCGATGATCATCGGCAGCAGGATCACCGCGCCGATCAGCAGGAAGAACTGCGAAGCCGGGTGGGCGGCCGCCTCCCACAGCGTAACCGTCGGCGGTACCACATAAGGCACGTTCGACACGACCAGGCCGAGCAGGGCCAGCAGGAACAGTCCGACCGCAGCGGCGAACGGCACGACAGTGCGACCCTTGCGGATACCGCGCCAGCACAGCCAGGCGAGGATCAGCGTTGCCAGCGGCACCTGCGACAGGAGATAAAAATTGGGCACCGTGAACCAGCGCTCGGCGATGCGCGGAATCTGCAGCGGCGTCCACAGGCTGACGATCGCAATGCAGATCAGCAGGCCAAACAGCAAACGGATCCCCATGCGGCGCGCGTGCTGCTCCAGTTCGCCGGAGTTTTTCATGATCATCCAGGTCGCGCCGATCAGCGCATAGCCGACCACCAGCGAAATCCCGCACATCACGCTGAACGGCGTGAACCAGTCGAACGCCCCGCCGCCAAACTGGCCGTTCACCACGGTGATCTCCTGCAGAAGGCCGCCGAGTACCAGGCCTTGCGAAAACGCCGCCACGATCGAGCCCCAGGTAAAGGCCAGGTCCCATTTGTGATGGTTCGGTTTGGCGACCCAGCGGAACTCGAAAGCCACGCCACGGAAGATCAGTGCGAGCAGCATGATGATCACCGGCAGATACAGGGCCGGCATGATGATCGCGTAGGCCATCGGGAAGGCGACGAACAGGCCGCCGCCGCCCAGCACCAGCCAGGTTTCGTTGCCGTCCCAGAACGGGGCGACGGAATTCATCGCCTGGTCGCGCTCGGACTCATCGCGCAGGAAAGGAAACAGGATGCCGATGCCGAGATCGAAACCGTCCAGCACCACGTACATCGCCACGGCCACGCCGATCAAGAGCGCCCAGATGATCGGGAGAATGAATTCGAGGTTGCTCATGGCTGCTCCCCGCCCAGGTTCTGCGCCACCGACAGCGGCCGGTTCGGCAGCGCCTGCGCCTCGTGCGGCACCAGCTTCGGTCCGCGCCGCAGCATCCGGTAGATGTAGATCACCCCGATCGAAAACACGATGCCGTAAACGATGATGAACATCACCAGCGACGTCGCAACCGTCGATGCCGCCACCGGCGAGATCGCATCGGCCGTGCGCAGGATCCCGTACGCGACCCAGGGCTGGCGGCCGATCTCGGTCACCATCCATCCGGCCAGGATTGCGATGAATCCGAGCGGCCAGGCATGGCCGACCGGTTTGAGGAACCATTCGGTGGTAAGCAGGCGCTTGCGCACCCACAGCCAGGTGCCGATCAGCCCGATCCCGATCATGATGAAGCCGCAGGTGAGCATGATGCGGAACGCGAAGAACACCGGTACCACCGGGGGGCGGTCCTCCGGCGCGAAGTCGAGCAGGCCGGGGAAGGTTCCCTCCCACTCATGGGTCAGGATCAGGCTGCCGACGTTGGGCACCGACAGCTCGTAGCGATTGCGCTCCTGCTGCTCGTCGGGCCAGGCGAAGATCACGAACGGCGCAACCTTGGAGCCATCCCAGTGCGCCTCCATCGCGGCGATCTTGGCCGGCTGGTGCTCCAGCGTATTGAGCCCGTGCAAGTCGCCGACCACGAGCTGAAGCGGGGCGAGGATGGCCACCATGCCCAGTCCCATGCGCACCATCGTGGCTCCCTCGTCCATGAAGCGGCCGGCGCGCACCCAGCGTGCACCGGTGGCCAGCACCACCAGCGACGTGGTCAGGTAGGCCGCGATCATCATGTGCGCGAAGCGGTAGGGGAAGCTCGGGTTGAAGATGATCTCGAACCACGAAACCGGGTAGGTGATGCCGTTTTCGTCGATGCCGAACCCCGCCGGCGTATGCATCCAGCTGTTGGCGGAAAGAATCCAGAAGCCCGACAGCGCCGTGCCGAACGCGACGATGACGGATGACAGCGTATGCAGCCACGGGGGCACGCGGTTCCAGCCGAACAGCATCACGCCGAGAAAACTGGCTTCGAGGAAGAACGCGGTCAGCACCTCGTAGCCGATCAGCGGGCCGATCGTGTTGCCCACTACTTCGGAGAAGCGGCTCCAGTTGGTGCCGAACTGATAGGACAGCACGATGCCGGAGACGACGCCCATCGCAAACGACACCGCGAAGATCTTGGTCCAGAAGCGCGCAAGCGTGTGATAGTGCTGAATGCCGGTGCGCAGCCACATGATCTCCAGCGTGGCGATCCAGGCAGACAGGCCGATCGTGAACGCAGGAAAGATGATGTGGAAGCTGACGGTGAATGCGAACTGTATGCGGGCGAGCATCGTCGCGTCCATGCCGGCGACTGTTTCCATCGTTCACTCCGGTAGGGGGGCAAACTCCATGTGTACCCCGAACAAGGCGGGGCCCGTCGTGAGCTTGCTCAAGCAAAGCTTGGCTGACGGGATGGGTCAGTGAGCCATCAGGACCGGCACCGCCATCTCGGTGAGAACGGCACGGGTCACGCCGCCGAGCAGGATCTCGCGGAAGCGCGAGTGCCCGTATCCGCCCATCACAAGCAGATCGGCATCCAGCTCCGCGCACAGCGACAGCATCGCCGCACCCACGCCGCGCGAGTCTTCGCGCCGCTGCATGTCCACATTGACGCCATGCCTTGCGAGGTAGCGCTGAAGTTCGTCCAGCGGGGGGGCTTCCTTCTCGCGCTCGCTTTCCCCGAAGGTGACGGCGGTGATCTGTTGCGCACGCTGCAGCAGCGGGAGCGCCGCGCTGGCGGCATGGATCGAGGCAAGACTCGCGTCCCAGCCGATCAGCACGCGCCGTCCGATGTTGTCGAACTGGCCGGTATGCGGCACGAGCAGGACGGGGCGGCCGCAGTTGAGTACCACGTACTGCGGAAAATCGTGCATGACCACCGGCGAGACTTCGTCCGGGTCATACTGGCCGATCACCACGAGATCCGCGTAGCGCGCCTGCAAGGAAATGCCGGCGCCGGCCTCGTCGTCGACCAGCCGCTTTTCGAACGACCGCAGGCCCAGTTTCTGCACGCACGCCTCGAAGTCGGCGAGCCCGTGTTGTGCGCGGGCGCGCAGATCGTCCAGATGACGGCGCAGGTTCGGGTCGACTTCCAGCGCGCGCTCCTGGATCAGGTAGCGCGAGGCGCCGGTGACGGCGGTGCCGATCAGGTGGGCATTCTCGGCCATGGCGATGGCGGACGCGATCTTGATGCGTTCGCTGGCACGCTGCGATTCATCCACATGCACCAGTATCGTCTTGTACGCCATGCGGCCTCCCATTGCGCGAACATGGCTTTAGACAGCTTTTTTTCGTGTCAACCGACGGGCACCGGCGGCGCAGTTGAGCTGTCTCAATGATTTTGATCGGGGGTCGCATGGCCGTCGCGGAGTTTCTTTTTCACGCGGAGCTGAACCGTTTCATTGCGCCGGCCTTGCGGGCGCGGCGTTTCTCGCATCCCTGCGCGCGCAACGCCACGGTCAAGCACATGATCGAGGTCTTCGGCGTGCCGCATACCGAGGTCGGTGCGGTATGGATCAATGGCGTCCCGGTGGATTTCTCCACGCTGCTTCGGGAAGGGGACAGGGTCGAGGTGCGTCCCTGGCACGCCAGCCGCAACGAAGAGCGGGCCATGCTGCGCCGCGCGCATGGCGAGCGCTTCGTCGCCGACGCCCACCTCGGCCAGCTCGCGCGCAACCTGCGCATGCTTGGTTTCGACGTGCTCTACCGCAACGACTTCAGCGATGCCGAAGTTGCCGCGCTGTCCGCGACCGAGGACCGCATCGTGCTCACGCGCGACCGCGACTTGCTGATCCGAAAGCAGATCGAGCATGGCTGCTTTCTGCATGCGACACATGCTGACGAGCAGGTGATGGAGGTCTTGCGGCGCTTTCGCCTTGCCGATGCGGTACAGGCTTTTTCGCGATGCCTGAGCTGCAACGCGCCGCTGCAGGCGGCCGCGCCGGAGGAGGTGGCCGCACGCGTGCCGCCGCAAAGCCATGCCAGCCACGAGCGCTTCTTCGAATGCGTCGGCTGCGAGCGCGTGTACTGGGAAGGCTCGCACGTGGTGCGCATGCGCGCGCGTATTGCGCAATGGCTGGAGCGCGCGCAGCTCAGTGAAACTGCGCGTGCACCAGTTCGTTGAAGTGGGCCGGCGGCATTGCCTCGCTGAAGTAGAAGCCCTGCACGCTGTCGCACGCATGCGCGCGCAGGAAATCGAACTGCTGCTGCGTTTCCGCGCCCTGTGCCACCACGTGGCACTGCAGGCTATGTCCGAGCTGGATGATGCCCCGCGTGATGGCGGCATCGGCCGCGTCCGTGGGCAAGCCCTGGATGAAGGAGCGGTCGATCTTCACCGCGTCGAACGGAATCTGCTTGAGCCGTCCGAGCGAAGAGTAACCGGTGCCGAAATCGTCGAGAGCGACGCGCACGCCCGCAGCATGCAGGGTCTTGATCGCCTGCATCGCACGTTCCGGCTCCGCGCGCATGGCGTCTTCGGTGATCTCGACCTCGAGTGCCTGCGCGTCGAGCCCGGTCTCGTCCAGAATCGCACGTATGTTCTCGACCAGGGCCGGATCGGCAAGCTGGCGCGCCGACAGGTTCACGGCGACCTTCAGCTTGCCCGCGCCGCCGTCCTGCCATTGCCGCGTCTGCACGCAGGCCAGGCGCAGGCCCCAGTAGCCAATCGGCAGGATCAGCCCGCTCTTCTCTGCCAGCGGCAGAAAATGCCGTGGTGCCACCGGGCCGAGCTGCGGGTGGGTCCAGCGCAGCAGCGCCTCCATGCCGACGAGGTTTCCGCTCGCCACGTCGATGCGGGGCTGATAGTGCAGCGTCATTTCGCCGCGCTCGACGGCAAGCCGCAGCGCCTGTTCCAGCGTGCGCCGCTCTGCCTGCTGGCTGTTCAGATGTGCCGAGTAATAGCAGTAGCTGTTGCGCGCCTGCTTGGCGCGGTACATCGCCTCGTCGGCCCGCTTGACCAGGGTGGCCGCGTCGAGCGCATCGACCGGATAGGCGGCGATGCCGATGCTCGTGCCGATCTGAAGCGCGCTGTCATGCAGCGAGAACGGCCGGGAAAACGCCGACAGAATCTTCTCCGCGATGGTGCCGCCGCGCTGCGGCTCATCAACGTTTTCCACCAGAACCACGAACTCGTCGCCGGCCAGTCGCGCCACGGTATCCGACTCGCGCAGGCTTGAGCGCAGGCGCCTGGCGGCCTCCTTCAGCACCGCGTCGCCTGCTTCGTGACCGAGCGTGTCATTGATTTGCTTGAAACGGTCCAGATCGAGAAACAGCACCTCCAGCGTGCGGTGCGGGCGCGCGGCCACGCTCAGTGCGTGCTCGAGCTGCTGGTGGAACATCAGCCGGTTCGGCAGGCCGGTCAGCGAATCGTAGTGCGCCAGGTAGGCGAGCTGCTCCGCACTGCGCTTGCGCTCGGTGATATCGCGCATTGTGTACAGCACCGCCAGCTTGCCTTGATGCGGAAACGGCGTGGCGCTGATTTCGACGTCGAGCCGGCTTCCATCGACGCGCAGCATTGCGCTTTCCGCCTGAACAAGATTGCGTCCTTCCTGCAGCGTCTTCGCGTGCTGTATGAACGTCTCACGCGCATCGGGGTGGATCAGATCGAGTATCGAGCGACCGATCAGCGGCCGGTCCAAGGGGCCCCCGATCAGACGCTCGCTTGCCGGATTGGCGAACACGATTTCATCGCCCTGCTGGATCACGATGGCATCCGGAGAAATCTCGACCACGCGCCGGTAACGCTCCTGCGCCTCCTTCAGCGCCAGTTCCGCCTCGTGCGCTTCCGTGATGTCCTGCACCGTGCCGAACAGACGCACCACGCGGCCGTCCGGCCCTTTCTCCCCGCGGCCGCGCGCGGCGACCACGCGTACGCTGCCGTCCGGCAGCACGATCCGGTGTTCGAAGGAAAACGGCGTGCCTTCGTCGCGGCAGCGAACGAACGCCTCGTTAACCTTTGGAACATCATCCGGATGGATGCAGTAAACATATGAACGTGGACCGGGCGGCTTCGTGCCGAGAGGAATGCCGTAGATTCTGTACAGCTGGTCCGACCACTGGATGTTGCGCTCCTCCAGTTCCCAGTTCCAGCTTCCGATCAGTGCAACCTGTTGCGCCTCGGCGAGTTGCTGTTCCACCCGTTTGCGCTCGTGCAGTTCGTCACGCAGCGCATCGGTGCGTTCCAGTACGCGCTGCTCGAGCTGGTCTCGCTCCCGCGTCAGATGTCCTTCCGCCAGGGCGCGTTCACTCAGCAGGCTGGAAAGCGTCAGCCCGGTTGCCCCCAGTACGCTCACATACACGGCAAGCAGCAGCAGGGCGGAGTTGATGTCGGCATGCGCGAACGGCCCGGCGCCGCGCATCGTGCCCCAGGCGGCGGTCAGGCAGATGAGCGCGGTCGTCCACGCCACGGCGGGTACGTTGAAGCGGTACGCGGCCCAGATCACGAAGGGCACGGGCAGATAGGACAACGGCAGTGGTCCGAACCAGTCGGTGAATGCGATGTAGTTCGAAAACAGCAGCAGCGCGGTGAACATCGCCGCCTCGAACAGTTTGCCGCGCGTCCAGTCGATTCCGCGGTTGACGCGCCACGCACGCAGCAGGGGAGTGAAGATGATCATCCCGGTTGCCGTACCGAGCGTCCAGGTCAACGGGCCCAGCCATGGATCCGGCCCCAGGCGGCCGGCGGTCATGGCGCCGGCCGCAGCCAGCGGAGCGGTGATCAGGCTGCATGCCAACGCTATGAGAATGAATACGAACAGATTGCCGTTATAGGTGAAGTCGCCCTCGCGTTGCTGCATGCGGCAGATCAGCGAGCAGGCCCCCCATGCCGCCAGCGCGGCCGCCGAGCCGACGATGAGCGAGCCGGGCAGGGGCCAGCCGTGGGTGAGGAAGGCGAGCGCGGCACCCAGGCCGATCGCGGGAATCACCCGCTGGCCCCAGCGCAGGCTCAGGAACAAGGCAAGGGCGGCGGCCGGCCAGATCGGGCTGATGATCGCCCCCGGTACGGCCAGCGGCAGCGAGACCGCCGCCGCCAACCAGTAGAGCACGCCGGCGACGAGAGGACGCAGCGCAGCGCTGCGGAGAGCAGGACCAGGTCCATGGCGGTCGCCGTGGTTCATGTGGCTCCTGTCAGGCGGACACGCCCGTGACGGAAGTTCTCATTCGGGCACTGCCACGGGCGGCGCCCGGACAGTTGAATAACTGCTAAGACGCGGGCGAGTAACCAACGGTTCCATCTGCGTCGACTGAATCTCCATTGTTTTCCGCGCTGCAGCGATGCGTATTACAGGATGGAAGTCGCTTGAGTTCGATCAACCCGCGACCCATGCGGCTACGGCGCTGCGCCGCGAGCTGCGCAGCGCAGAAAGGTATCGGTCAGGAGGGGCACCCGAAGCGCCGTCACGGCGTAGGAAACCGCACGCCACGACGCGAAAGAAGGCGAGGCCAGCACGGTACGACAAGACCGCGATGGCCAGGTCGACCGGTTGCCGCGCGATGCGCGGATCGAAACGGGAACCCGCGTCAGTGCAGGTGGCCGCCCTCTTGCGGCGAGCGCGCCGCGCGCGGTGAGGGGTCGTGGCCCGGTCCCGGCGACGCCTGTTCGGCTTGTTCAGCGCAACGATGTGTAGCCTCGTGTGACTGAACCTTCGGCTTTGGTGATGAAGCAGAATCGCACGAGCATTGCGGCACAAGGTGCCCCGCTTCGTCCGTCACTCAGCATGCCGGTGTAGGGTGTCGCTGCCAATTCAGCGGCAGCCAGGTGATTGCGCGGCGGGAGGTGTGCACTTCGTAACGCAATGGCGCTGCAAGCGCCATGAAGGATCGCCGCGATGGAAGCCGATCGCGGCGGCTTAATGCTGAACTAGCCCTGTTCCGGCTCCACGCCGAGCGCAACGAGGAAGCGCGACACCATGTTGTAGGTCGCGATCACGCCGACCAACTCCACCACCAGCTGTTCGCTGCCGAGTGCGTTGCGCACCGCGGCGAAGGTGTCGTCGGCAACCTTGACCGAACGTGTCATTTCGATGGTCAGCCGCAGGGCCGCGCGTTCTGCTGCATCGAACAGCGCTTCGTTTGCCAGCGCTCGCTCGGGTTCGCGCAGCGCCGCGACCTGCGCCTCGGTGCCGCCGGCGGCGATGAATTCGGGCGCATGGTGATGGAACTCGTACTCGGCACCGTTGAGTACGGCGACGACGCACATCGCCAGTTCGCGCAGCTTGGGCGACAGCGCAAGGCCGGTGCGGACCGCGCCGAGGAAGCCGTTCCAGCCGCTGGCGAAGGCCGGGCTGTGCAGGAGCATGCGGTCGAGATTGAGCAGGGTGCCGCCGCGGCGCTTGCGGATGGCGTCGACGAGGGCGGCGGGTTCGGATAGATCGAGCGGCTGGTACGGTATGCGCGGCATGGCGGTTGTGCTTGTTAAAAGACTGCGATTGTACCGGTCACTGCGGGTCCTCCCGGAGCGGCCGTCGGCGCCGGCTGCCGAACAGCAGCGAATACTGTCGCGTCAGTTCGGCGCCGAAGAAGAAGATCAGCGATGAGTAGTACACCCACATCATTACCGCGATGATCGAACTGGCGGCGCCGAAGCTGGTGACGAACTCGTTGTTGCCGAGGTAGGCGCCGATCATCAGGCGGCCGACCTGGAACAGCGCCGCGGTGACCAGCGCGCCGAACCAGACGTCGCGCCAAGGGAGCCGGACCTGGGGAAGAAGCTTGAAGATGGCGGCGAACAGCACCACGATGACGCCGAACGAAATCGAGGACGAGATCGGCAGCATGATCGCGGCGGCCTCACCCCAGTAGCCGGCCAGGTAGCGTTCGGCCGCGGCGAGCGCCGCATTGACGGCGAGCGAGATGAGCAGCAGGAAGGCCAGCACGAGGATCAGGCTGAACGACAGCAGGCGCGTGCGGATGAAGGTCATGATGCTCGACTGCTTGCTGGGCGGGACTTTCCAGATTTCGTCCAGGCTTTCCTTCAGTTCGCCGAACACGGTAGTGGCACCCACCAGGAGCAGACCGATCGCGAGCATGGTGGCCGCCAAGCCGGCCTGCGGATTGCGAGCCTGCGCAAGCAGGAGTTGCGCGGCCTCGGCGCCGCTCGGCCCGATCATGCCCCTCAGTTCCTCGAACAGCGCGCCCCGGGCGGCTTCCTCGCCGAATACCGCGCCGGCGATCGCCAGCACCATTAACATCACGGGTGCCAGCGAGAACAGCGTGTAGAAGGCGAGGGCCGCCCCCTTGCTCATCGCGCGGTCGTTGATCCACTGCTCGACCGAGCGCATCAGCAAGGCGCGCAGCCTCGCTGGAAACGAGACGGGAACGGAGGCGATGTTGTCCATACTGCAAAGACAGCGCGCGAGCGGCGATGATTCCGCCGTTGAGCCCGCGCAAGCCGATGCATGCACGCAATGGGCTCGGCCGGGCGGTTGCAAGCTGTTTCAACCCTTACGCAGCGACACTGGCCGTGCCAAACGGCGTGGCGTTAAATGGGCACATTGCAATCGCTCAGAAGGACATCTCATGAAAACCTCATTCGCCGTCTCGACCATCGTCGCCGCAGCCTTCCTCGCGGGCTGTGCCGGTTCCGGGCCGCGCCAGGCGCAAAGCTATCCCGCACCTTATCCGTCGAGCTATCCGAGCTATCCGGTCGGCCAGCCGCAAGGCAATCCCTATGCGGTCCAGTACGGCACCGTCGATTCCATCCAGTACCGCCAGGCGGCCGGCCAAGGCGGCGTCGGCATGGGGACGGTGGTCGGCGGCGTGGTCGGCGGGGTGCTCGGGAACCAGGTCGGCAGTGGCAGCGGCAGGAAGGC
>DATLGF010000237.1:0-11396 GCA_035540575.1 Noviherbaspirillum sp. | reverse complement strand
GCGTGGAAATGCACAGCGTGCCGCGGTTTTCTTCCGGGATGAATACGGTTTCGACGGCGTTGCCCTGGCCGACATCGACCAGCCATTTCCGCGTGCCATCGGACGAGGTGTGATCGCTGATGATGGCGGGTGCGGCAATGGTCGCGCGCGTCTTCAGTTTTTCGCGCAGCGACTTCGCCAGATCCGTCATCTCGTCGAAGTCGCTGGCGCCGAACTGGTGTATCCAGCGCTGCAGCTGCTTGGCGCGAAACGGCTTCTCACCCAGCTCGGCGCAGTAGGCGACAAGTTGAGCGGGATCGAGGTCCAGCAGATTGGTGAGAGCCGTCATGGTATGCGTACAACACGCCGCAGGAAGCGGCGCGATCTTCTTAGCGGGAATAGACGTTCAGGGCCGGGAAGAAGTAGGCGATTTCGACCTTCGCGGTGTCCGGGGCGTCGGAGCCGTGGACAGCGTTGGCGTCGATCGAATCGGCGAAGTCGGCGCGGATGGTGCCCTTGTCGGCCTTCTTCGGATCGGTTGCGCCCATCAGTTCGCGGTTCTTGGCAATCGCGTTTTCGCCTTCGAGCACCTGGATCATCACCGGGCCGGAGACCATGAAGTCAACCAGATCCTTGAAGAACGGACGCTCGCGGTGCACCGCATAGAAGCCTTCGGCTTCGGCGCGCGACAGTTGCGCCATGCGCGCGGCGACGATCTTCAGGCCGGCATTTTCAAAACGGGTGTAGATCTGTCCGATCACGTTCTTCGCCACGGCGTCCGGCTTGATAATGGACAGGGTGCGCTCGATTGCCATCTGTAAAAACTCCAATAAAAAGAAAGGGTTAAGTTATTGTTCTCAGAATCCAAGGAACCCGCGATTTTAGCATGAAAGCCACCCTGCCCCACCCTCAGGCGGCGTCGAAGACAGCAATCGATTCAACGTGAGCGGTGTGCGGGAACATGTTGACCACCCCCGCCTGGCGCAGCGTGTAGCCGCCCTGGTGCACCAGGTATCCGGCGTCGCGCGCAAGTGTCGACGGGTTGCAGGACACGTAGACGATGCGGCGCGGTCGCATCGACGCATCGGCCTTGCCCAGCTCGACCAGCGCCTGGCAGACCGCCAGCGCGCCTTCGCGCGGCGGATCGATCAGCATGCGGTCGAAGCGCCCGAGTGCAGCGAAATCGGCGGCGGTCGCCTCGAACAGGTTGCGGCAGTGGAAGCTTGTCTTCGTGTCCAGTCCGTTCAGTCGGGCATTCTCGAGGGCGCGCTCGGTCAGCGCGGTGCTGCCTTCGATGCCGACCACCTCGGCCGCGCGGGTGGCCAGCGGCAGCGTGAAGTTGCCCAGCCCGCAGAACAGATCCGCCACCCGCTCGTTCGGCTGCATGTCGAGCAGGCGCAGCGCCTTCGATACCAGCACCCGGTTGATCTGGTGATTGACCTGGGTGAAATCGGTCGGCTTGAACGGCATGCGCACGCCGAACTCGGGAAGCGTGTAGCAGAGCGTGCTTTGCTCGGGATAGAACGGGTACACCGTGTCTGGCCCCTTGGGCTGCAACCACCATTGCACGCCATGGGTGTCGGCGAACGCGCGCAGCCTGTCCTCGTCGTCCGTAGTCAGCGGCGCCATGTTGCGCAGCACCAGCGCGGTCACCCCCTCGCCCACGGCCAGTTCGATCTGCGGCATGCGATCGAAGATCGACAGGGATCCGACCAGCCCGCGCAAGGGCACCAGCATGTCTGACACATGCGGCGGCAGGATCTGGCAGCTCGTCATGTCGGCGATGAACGAGGATTTGCGTTCATGAAAGCCGACCAGCATGCCGCCCTTCTTCGCCACATGGCGCACCGACAGGCGTGCGCGGTAACGGTAGCCCCAGGTCGGACCGTGGACCGGCGCGAGCATCGTCTCGGCACGCACCTTGCCAAGGTGCCAGAGATTGTCTTCCAGGACACGCTGCTTGACCGCAACCTGCGCGCCCGGTTCCAGGTGCTGCATCGCGCAGCCGCCGCAGGTGCCGAAATGCACACACTTGGGCTGCACGCGCAGCGCTGATTCATTGTGGAGCGCCGTCAGCGTCGCGGCCTCCCATTTGGGCTTTCTGCGAAACGACTGGTATTCGACCCGCTCGCCCGGCAATGCACCCTCGACGAAGATGACCTTGCCGGGACTCCCGTCCTCGTTCACCTGGTGGCCGACACCGCGGCCTTCCATGTCGAGGGATTCGATGAGAATGACGTTCTGCTGCATAAACGGAAAAGAGAGTGGCGGCATCGCGCCGTGAACGGGGAATCGTGCGGAGCGGAATCGGTCAGGCTTGCGAGGGCCAGGCGGACAGGTATTCCTTCCAGTGCTCGCCCTCGAGTCCGCCGAGGGAATGCCGCACCAGCGAAAGTTCCTCGCGATACGCTTCCATGCTCAGGCTGCCGCGCATGAGCTGGAACCTGCAATACACGAGATAGGTGTTGACGACATCGGTTTCGCAGTATGCGCGAATTTCGCCGAGCCGGCCTTCCTGGTACAGGTTCCAGACCTGGGAGCCGTCGACGCCGAGCTTGCCCGGGAAGCCGCACAGCTTGGCCAGGTCGTCGAGCGGCGCGTTGGCCCGGCCGGTATAGAGTGCCAGCAGATCCATCAGGTCCATGTGGCGGGTATGGTAGCGGCTCAGGTAGTTGTTCCACTTGAAGTCGCGGTCCTCGTCGCCCATTTCCCAATAGCGTGCGGCAGAGACGCCATGCAGCAGCGCTCGGTAGTGCAGCACCGGCAGGTCGAATCCGCCGCCGTTCCAGGAGACCAGCTGTGGCGTGTAGCGGTCGATCACCCGGAAGAAGTCCGCCACCAGCTTCTGCTCGCCATCCTCGAGCCCGCCAAGCGAGCGCACGCGAAAGCCGTCATTATCGCGGAACACGCAGGAAATCGCGGCGATCCTGTGCAGATGATGCTGCAGGAAATCCGAGCCGGTTTTCTCGCGGCGTGCGGCAAAAGCGGCCGCAGCCACCTCGGCGTCGCTCATCGAGGCGGGAAAGGCATTGAGCGCGCGCAGTCCTGCCACATCGGGAATCGTCTCGATGTCGAAAACCAGGACCGGCATCACAACAACGCGTCCTTGCCCACGCCACGCGCGGTCAATGCGCGCTTGAGTTTGACCAGTGCTTCCTGCTGGATCTGGCGCACGCGCTCGCGCGTGACGCTCATTTCGGCAGCCAGCTCTTCCAGCGTGGCCGGATCGTCATTGTCCAGGCCGAAGCGGCGCACGATGACGATGCGCTGCTTGTCCGGCAATTTCTTCAGCCAGTCACGCACCAGCACCGTCATTTCGTGATGCTCGGCCTGGTGGTCCGGCCCGTCTTCTGCATCGCCGGGCAGCATGTCCATCAGGCTGGCCTGGGGATCGTTGTCGAGCGGCGCATCGAGAGAGGTTGCATGCTCGGACAGCGCGAGGATGTCCTGCACGTCCTCGACCTGGCGATCGACCAGATGGGCAATGTCTTCCGCCGAAGCTTCCTTGCCGTCGTGATGTTGCGCTTCAAGATGGTACTTCGCGCGCAGGATCTGGTTCAGCTCGCGGACCATGTGGACCGGCAGACGGACCGTGCGCGCCTGGTTCATGATTGCGCGTTCAATGCTTTGCCGTATCCACCAGGTTGCATAGGTCGAGAAGCGGAATCCGCGCTCGGGCTCGAACTTGTCGATCGCCCTCATCAGGCCGAGATTGCCTTCCTCGATCAGGTCGAGCAAAACAACCCCGCGATTGATGTAGTGCTTGGCAATGGAGACGACCAGTCGCAGGTTGTGCTCGATCATCTTCTGGCGAGCCTCGAAGTTGCCCTGCTTGGCGAGCGTCGCGTAATGCACTTCCTCGGCGACGGTCAGCAATGGCCGCGCACCGATCTGGTTCAGGTAATGCTGGGTCGTATCGGTTGCCAGCTCGGCAGCCAGCACGGTCTTGAGCTCGTCGACGGGTTCGGCGGGCGCATGACCGATCTCGCCTGCATCGACAGCGCCCTCGCCGTCCGGTGCAAGGCCATCCTCTGCGCCATGAGCCATTGCATCCGACAAATCGTCGGTCGGCTCATCGTCATCCATGGAATCCGGTGCCTTGCGGTTCATCGTGCTCTATCGTCAGCGCTATCTGTTGGGCAGAAATTTCGAGGGATCGACCGGCTTGCCCTGGTGGCGAATCTCGAAGTGAAGCTTGACCTCGTCAGTGTCGGAGTTTCCCATCTCCGCAATCTTTTGTCCCTGCGCGACTGTTTGATCTTCTTTAACAAAGATGGTTTTGTTGTGCGCATAGGCCGATAGCAGGTTGTTCGTGTGCTTGACGATGACAAGATTGCCATATCCGCGAATTCCACTGCCCGCGTACAAGACCTTGCCGGAGCCCGCTGCGAGCACCGGCTGGCCCATCTGGCCGGCGATGGCGATGCCGCGACGGCCTTCGCCAAACTGGGAAATCACGCGGCCTTCAGCAGGCCAGATCCAGGAAATGTTCTCGTCGTCCGGCAGCGGTGCCGCTGCATTTTGCGGCCCACGCGCCGGCGATCCCGGCACGCTCGCAGCAGGAGCGCTTGCCTGCGCAGAAGGCGTGGGCTCGCCTTCACCCTTTTGCATTTCCGCCAATGCGGCGTCGGAATACGGCCGCTTGTCGCCGCGCGGCGAGGTCTTGCTGGTCCCGGCGGCAGCACCCGGCGCGAGCGGACGGACTTCGACGCCCGGCGTAGTGGCCACGCTCGCTGTCTGCGCTCCTGTCTCTGGCGGCAAGACCCGCAGGACCTGGTCGACCTTGATGTCGTTCGGGTTTGCAAGATTGTTCCAGACAACGAGGTCGCGATAATTCTGGCCGAATTCGAGGGCGATCTGGATCAGCGTGTCGCCGCGCTTGACCGTGTAGAAGCCGCGCGCATCCGCCTGTTTCGGCACCTGATTGGCCGCCACGCCCGGCCGTCCATTCTCGACCGGACGCGCCGCGCTGGTACGGTCGAGCACCGGAGCGGGCGCACGGGTGGCGGTACTGCAGGCAGCGAGCAGAACGGGAATGAAGGCAACAACCGTGAAACTGGACTTTCTCATGCTTATGCAATATTCAGATGCGCGCACGTCTGCAAGGGCGTGCGCGGGAAAACCTATATGACACCGGGTCGCAGCGGAACGAAATGGCACCCTTCCAGGGTGGTCGTCTTCCATTCGCGCTGCGCGACACGTTCGATGAGCTGCAGGACCTGCCGCTGCTCTCCAACCGGCGCAACCAAGCGACCACCTATGCTCAACTGCTCGAGAAGAGCCTGCGGGACCTCGAGACCGGCGGCGGCGAGGATGATGCCGTCGAAAGGAGCTGCCTGGGGAAGCCCAAGCATACCATCTCCGTATTGCAATCGGATATTAGGGATGCGCAGCGGACGCAGATTCGACTTCGCCAGTTCGTGCAGCGGCTTGATGCGTTCGACCGAGTAAACCTCGACCGCAACCAGGGACAGGACCGCCGCCTGATAGCCGCAGCCGGTGCCGATCTCCAGCACCCGTTCCAGCCTCCCGCCGGCCTTGTTGTCGCGCAGGACCTCGATCATGCGCGCCACGATATAGGGCTGAGAAATCGTCTGGTGATGCCCGATCGGCAAGGACGCGTCGATATAGGCCTGACTGGCCAGCGCCGGCTGCACGAACAGGTGGCGCGGGATCGCCTCCAGTGCGGCAAGCACCTTCTTGTCCTTCACGCCCTGCTGCGCGACGCGACCCACCATCGCCCCGCGCACCGCATCCGACACGACCGGCGCCACGCGCGGCGCCTCCATGGATGGGACCGGCGCCCTGGTCTGGTGAGCAAGCGCATTGCGACTGGCGGTCTGGGCAGTGCCACTGCTGGCTGAGCGCGAGCCGGCGGCTTCCCGCGCTTTGCTGACGACCGAGTCCAGCGATAACGGAAAGCGTTTTTCCTTGGCGTTCATACCAGCCCCTGCTGAAGTGCGCGCAACTGCTCGGTGTGGGTGAGGTCGACCTGAAGCGGGGTAATCGAGACATAGCCGTTCGTCACGGCATGGAAATCCGTCCCTTCCCCGGCATCCTTGGCACGGCCCGCCGGTCCGATCCAGTAGATCTCGCGCCCGTGCGGATCGGTGCTCCTGATCACGGCTTCGGACTCGTGGCGCTTGCCGAGCCGGCTCGGACGCAAGCCGGGGATCTGTTCATACGGCAGGTTCGGAATATTGACGTTGAGCAGATACGGCCGCCCCAGCGCCCCAAGTCCGCGATCGGCGCTGCGTTCCACGATTTCCCGGGCGATGCGCGCGGCCGACTCGAGATGCGCCCAGCCCTTTTCAACCTGCGAGAATGCGATCGCGGGGATACCGAACAGGAAACCTTCGGTGGCGGCGGCGACCGTCCCGGAATACAAGGTGTCGTCGCCCATGTTCTGTCCCTGATTGATCCCGGATACGACAAGGTCCGGCTTTTCATCCAGCACCCCGGTGAGCGCGATATGGACGCAGTCCGATGGCGTGCCATTGACGAAGTAAAAGCCGTTCTCGGCCCGGTAAACCGACAATGGCCGGTCAAGCGTGAGCGAATTCGAGCTGCCGGACCGGTTGCTGTCCGGTGCAACGACGACAATGTCGGCAATCGGCTTGAGCGCCTCGGCAAGGGCGATCAAACCCGGCGCAAGATAGCCGTCGTCGTTACTAACCAGGATTTTCATGGCGCCGATTTTACCCGAAGCAACACTTTCGCAAACCGCGGGATCGCATCGCCTAACAGGCGGCCCGACACTTGCGCTAAAATGGAACGGTCGTTCTTTTTTATAAACCCAACATCAGGAGACATCATGAAAGCCGTAGTGTGCAAAGCATGGGGACCGCCCGATTCGCTGGTTGTCGAAGAGTTGCCGGACGTGGTCCCGGGCCCGGGGCAGGTGGCGATCGATGTGCAGGCCGCGGGCGTGAATTTTCCTGATGTGCTGATCATCCAGAACAAGTACCAGGCCAAGCCCCAGCTGCCATTCACGCCGGGCAGCGAACTGGCCGGCGTGGTGCGCGCGGTGGGCGAAGGCGTTACCCATCTCAAGCCCGGCGACAAGGTACTGGCCTTCGTGAGCCAGGGCGCGTTCGCGCAGCAGATCGCCGTCCCGGCCGCGGCGGCGATGCCGATGCCTCCAGGTCTCGATTTCGATACGGCCGCGGCGGTCACGCTCACTTACGGAACCTCGCATCATGCGGTGGTCGACCGCGCCCAATTGAAAGCTGGCGAGACCATGCTGGTGCTGGGTGCGGCGGGCGGCGTGGGCCTGGCGGCGATTGAAATAGGCAAGGCGCTGGGCGCACGCGTGATCGCGGCGGCGTCCAGCGACGACAAGCTGGCGGTGTGCCGCGAACACGGCGCGGACCTCACGATCAACTACAGCACCACCGATCTGCGCGAAGCGATCAAGGCCGCGACCGATGGCAAGGGTCCGAACGTGATTTACGACCCGGTCGGCGGCGAGTACACGGAACCGGCGTTCCGTTCAATCGCCTGGCGCGGACGCTATCTCGTCATCGGCTTCGCCAACGGCGAGATTCCCAAGCTGCCGCTCAATCTTCCGCTGCTCAAGGGCGCCTCGGTGGTCGGCGTGTTCTGGGGCGAGTTCGCCAAGCGCGAACCGAAAGCCAACCTGGCGGCGATGCGGGAACTGATGGAGTGGATGGGGCAAGGCAAGATCCGGCCGCATATCTCGGCGCGCTACGGACTGGCTGAAACAGCGCGCGCCCTGAACGACATGGCCGCGCGCAAGGTGACCGGGAAGGTGGTGATCCAACCCTACAAGTAGTACCGGGCGCGCCGGCCGCTCACGCGGCGGGCGCGTCGACCTGCTGCAGGAACGCGCATGCGACATCCCTCTCGCGCGTACGCCTGAACGGCGGCAGGCTCTGCCAGATCCGCCTGCCGTAGGGTTTCGAGATGAGGCGCGGATCGCAGATCATCAGCACCCCGCGATTGGTCTCGTCGCGAATCAGACGCCCCGCACCCTGCTTTAGATTGATGATCGCCGCAGGCAGCTGGTGGTGCACGAAGCCGTTCAGGCCCTTGCGCTCCATTGCCTCGATGCGTGCGGCAAGCACCGGATCGTCCGGCGGCGAGAACGGCAGCTTGTCGATCACGACCAGCGACAGCGCGTCGCCGCGCACGTCCACGCCTTCCCAGAAACTCTGGCTGCCCACGAGTACCGCATTGCCCGCGCTCCTGAAGCGATCGAGCAGTTCGGTGCGGCCCGCCTCGCCCTGGACCATCAGCGGGAACGGCCAGCCGCGACGCTCGAACTCGGCGCGCAGCCGCTCAGCGGCCCGCGTGACCGCGCGCAGCGTCGTGCAAAGCAGGAAGGCGCGTCCGCCCGCCGCCTCGATCAGGGGCAAGGCGGCGTCGACAACGGCGTCGGTGTAATCGTGCGAATTCGGATCAGGTAGGTTGTGCGGGACGTAAAGCAAGCCCTGCGCCTGATAGTCGAAGGGGCTGGGCCAGGATTGCGCAGCCTCGTTCCACAAGCCCATCTGCGACGCATAGTGGGTGAAATCCTGCTTGACCGCCAACGTCGCCGACGTAAAGATCCAGGCGCGCGGCGTACCCTCGCGCTGCCTGCTGAAGATGGGCGCGATCGACAACGGCGTCTGATGCAGCTGCAGCGAGGAGGAAAATGCTTCCACCCACAGTACGCGCTCCTGGGCTTCGCCGGTCGGTTCCACGTCGCGGGCGGCTCTCCATGCATCCAGCCGGCGTGCCAGTTCGAGCGCGCGCACGCGGCATTGCTCGAGGGTCTCGGCGCGCTCCGCCTGGCGCTCGAGAACCTCGAGCATCGCACCCAGCTGCGCCTGCAGCGCGTCCAGTGCGGGGAAGAAGGCGCTCGACGGCGCGATCTGCGCCACCGACAGCCGGACGACGTCCTGGGGAAACGCCAGGCGCAAGTCGCGCGCGGCTTTTTCCACCGGCACCACCACCTGTCCCCAGTCCGCCCCGTCGCGCGCGTGGGCGCGTCCTTCGGCCAGCACGTCGCGGCACAGTTCGAGCACCTGCGAAGTCGAAACCGATTCGCCGAAGAACAGCGTCGCGGTCTCGGGCAGCTGGTGCGCCTCGTCGAAGATCACGGTATTCGCCGACGGCAGCAGTTCGGCCACCCCGGTGTCCTTGAGCGCGACGTCGGCGAAGAACAGGTGGTGATTCACGACCACCACGTCGGCCTGCTGCGCTTCCTTGCGCGCCTTCATCACGAAACAGTCCTGGTAATACTGGCAATCGGCGCCGAGGCAGTTCTCGCGCGTGGACGTGACCAGGTTCCACACCGACGCCGACTCGGGCACGCGCGCCAGCTCGGCCTTGTCGCCGGAGGACGTGGTCTTGATGAAGCGTCCAATCTCGCGCAGATAACCCACGTCTTCGCGGGACGTGAGCCGGCCGTTCTGTTGCGTGCGTTCGAAATGGTAATGACAGACGTAGTTGGCCCGCCCCTTCAGCAACGCAACCGACACCGGGGCGTTCAGGGCCCGGCGCACGGTCGGAATGTCACGCAGATAGAGCTGGTCCTGCAGGTTCTTGGTCCCAGTGGACAGGATCACCTTCCCGCCCCACAGCAGCGCGGGCACGAGATAGGCGAAAGTTTTGCCGGTGCCGGTGCCCGCTTCGGCGATCAGCGTCCTGCGTTCGGCAATGGCTGCGGCGATCGCCTCGGCCATCTCGGTCTGGGACTGGCGCGGACGAAAGCCGGCAACCGCTTCGGAAAGCGGGCCGCCGACCGCAAACAGGCGGGCGACCTCGCCCTCGTGGTCGGGAGCGGGTGGCAGAACGGAGGGAGCGTCGGTCAAGGCAGGGAAATTGCCCGGTGCAAGCCGGGTTGTCAGGCGGGAATGTCGGGTACCAGTTGCATTCGCAGCAGGGTGATATGATCCTTCAGCTGCAGTCTGCGCTTCTTCAGACGCCGCAACTGCAGTTCGTCGCGCAAAACCTCGTTGGCGAGCAGGTCGATCACGGAATCCAGATCCCGGTGCTCGACTTCGAGTTCAACGATCCTGCGGCGGATGTCTTCTTTTGATGTCATGATCCACGATGGGAGTGCGATAACCGGTATTGTAGGATTGAATCACTCCAGCGGCTAGGCGCTGGCGAGCGCCTGTCCGGCACCGATGCGCGGCGTGTAACAATTGCTTGCCAGAAATCGCCGCCAGTCTTTCCGAATGCAATAATTCCCCGTTTTTCTGACCAGTCCTTACCAGTCCTTCTATGGGCCACTACAAGATCGAAGCGGGCACCGGCCAGCATCTCGGCGACCGCGGCGAGCAGCAGGACCGCGTGGCGCTCTACACGGCACCGAAAGCCCCCGGCTATGTGATGGCGATTCTGGCCGACGGCATGGGCGGCATGAGCGGCGGCTCGATGGCCGCGGAACAGGTGCTGCGCACCGCCCGGCAGGCATTCGACCTGTTCTCCCCCCTCACCGACGACGTGGCGAAGATGCTCGAGGCAATCGCGCGTGATGCCCACACCATCATCAAGCTCACATCCTTCGCCGCCGAGAAGAACCCGCACAGCACGATGGTCGCCCTGGTTCTCACGCCGCAGCGCGAGGCATTCTGGGCGCACGTGGGCGATTCGCGGCTGTACCGTTTCGACGGCCCCAACTTCGCCTCGCGCACCCGCGATCACTCCTATGTGGAAGACCTTGTCAGCCAAGGCAAGCTCGCACGCGAGAAGGCGGCCGGTCATCCGATGGCCAACGTGCTGCTCAGCGCGCTCGGTTCGCACGACAACGAACCCGAGGTGTCGCTTGGCCGCCACACCGGCCTGAAGGCCGGCGATGCCTTCCTCCTGTGCAGCGACGGTCTGTGGCACTACCTGAACGAGTCTGAACTCGGCGCGGCGATTGCGATGAACCCGCCGCGCCAGGCATCGGAAATGCTGATCCAGAAGGCACGTGAACGCGCGGCCGGAGAAAAGGCCGACAATTGCAGCCTTGCCATCGTGAGGCTCGTGCCGGCCGAAGACACGGCCCAGAAGACGAAGGTCGGAAAGATGCGGCGTGCGGTTTGATGATCTGAGGGTTTGAACAGGACCGTGCGCAGTGCTCAGTCACGCTGCGCGCGCCGCTGCTCCTTCTCGGCTTTCTTGCGCTCGGTTGCCTCGCGCCGCGCCTGGGCCGCTTCCACCTTGCGCGCATAAACCTCTTCATTGCGGGCGCGGCGCAGCGCCTCTTCCTGTTCCTGCTCCGGGGTCGGGGCCGGCTTCGGCAGGCGAACCGCTGCCGGTTCAGGCTTCGGGACCGGCTTTGCCTCATCCGGCGCCGCCGGCGCCGAAGCGCGCTCGGCTTTCTCGCGACTCGCTTCCGCCTCTTCGCGCGCGCGCCGGGCCTGCGCCTCGGCCCGCCGTTCGGCGGCACTGCGTTCGCGTTCGAGCGCGCGGTCAAGGCG
>DATLGF010000236.1:0-4560 GCA_035540575.1 Noviherbaspirillum sp. | reverse complement strand
CGCGGACTGGGGCTGAAGGCTCCAGACCTCGGCCTCGATCGTGCCCGGTGTCTCGCTCTGCCACGACACGCCGATCCAGAGCAACAGGAAAAGCGCGACATGCACGACCAGCGCGAGCAGTAGCGCGCGCCAGCGTCCCCTTTCCTTCGGTACGGTGTAAGGCGTGGTGTCCGTCATTCCCTGGTCGCCAGTCCTACCCGGTTGATGCCGATGCGTTTGGCGTCGCTGATGACCCGGATCACTTCCTCATACCGGATGTCCTTTTCGGCCGAGATCATCACCGGCATCTCCGGATTGCTCTTGTGCAGCGCGGCAAGCCGGGTGACGAGAGCGGCGCGCGCCACCGTCTCTTCCTGGACCGGGCGGCTGCCCTGGACGCCGAGCGCGATCGTCGCGTTCGCATCGGACTTCATCGTGATGTGAATGTATTCGGTGGGCGGCAACGAGGTCTTGGCCGCCGTCGGCAGGTTGATCACGCCTGGGGTCGCCATCGGGGCGGCCACCATGAAAATGACGAGCAGCACCAGCATCACGTCGATGTAAGGCACGACGTTGATCTCGGACTTGAACCTGCGGCCGCGGCCGCCGCGCATCGATGCCATCAGCGCACCTGTCGCTGCAGGATGTTCGAGAACTCCTCGATGAAGCTCTCGAAACGGTTGGCGAGGCGGTCGAGGTCATGCGAATAGCGGTTGTAGGCCACCACCGCCGGAATCGCCGCGAACAGGCCGATCGCCGTCGCCACCAGCGCTTCCGCGATGCCCGGGGCGACCGAGGCCAGCGTCGCCTGCTGGACATTGGCCAGTCCGCGGAACGCGTTCATGATCCCCCACACGGTGCCGAACAGGCCGATATACGGCGACACCGACCCGACCGAGGCGAGAAACGCGAGATGCGATTCGAGTGCGTCCATCTCGCGTTGGTAAGCCGCACGCATCGCACGCCGGGCGCCGTCGATCATCACGCCGGAATCGGCCTGCCCGCGGGCGCCGAGGCTCAGCTTGACCTTCTGGAATTCACTCATGCCGGCCTGGAAGATGCGCTCGAGCGCCGCGCCGCGGTTGTCGGTGCGGCGGCGATTCGTGCTGGCTTCCTCGTACAGGGCATTCAAATTTCCCCCGGACCAGAAGCTGCGCTCGAAAGCCTCGGTCTGGCGCGCGGCGCTGCGGATCGCAAACATCTTGGTAAAGATGTAAGTCCAGCTCATCAGCGAGAGCAGGACCAGAAGCGCCATGACCAGCTGGACGAGCAGCGAGGCTTCGCTGATCAGTGCGATGAGGGAAAGATCTTGGGTGACGGTCATCTGATTCGACTGGTTTCGGACAGCGTGCCGCGCAAGGCGCGGCCTTCGGGCCGGCACCCCGCGTCGACGCGGTTATCCTGATGTTTTTATGCGGGCCAGCACCGTGTCCGGTATCGGCCGCGGCCTGAACGTCGCGGTATCCACGCAGCCGACGCGTATGCGACCGGTTGCGAGAAGATCCGCTTGCGCTCCCTGTATCCGCCATGCCTCCTGGATAAATTGCACGGAAGCACGGCCGAGGCGTTCGACAACGACCGAGAGTTTCAGTTCATCATCTAGTTTCGCCGGGGCATGATAATCGACTTCGGTGTGCTTGACGACGAAGATCGCCCCGTGGGTTTCGGCCAGTTGCTGCTGTCCGATGCCGGCCGCCCGCAGCCATTCCGTGCGAGCCCGCTCGAAAAACTTGAGATAGTTCGCGTAAAAAACGACGCCGCCGGTGTCTGTGTCCTCGTAGTACACCCGCACCTTCCAGCAGAAGGGCGCCTCCGATCCAGCCATCGTCATTACGCGGCCAGGTTGCGCTTGATGTTGAACGGCGAGAAGCCCTGGCAGGTCGGCATCATCTCGATGTAATTGATGTTGACGTGGGCGGGCAGGGTGGCGATCCAGAACGCCGTCTCGGCAATGTCCTTCGCCGTCAGCGGCACCGTGCCCTCGTAGACCTTGGCCGCGGCCGCGTCATCCTTCAGGCGCACATTCGAGAATTCGGTGCCGCCGCACAGGCCGGGTGCGATGTTGGTTGCGCGTACGCCGGTGCCGACGAGATCCGCGCGCAGGTTCAGCGTGAACTGGTCGACGAAGGCCTTGGTCGCGCCATAGACGTTGCCGCCCGGGTAGGGATAGGCGCCGGCGGTCGAGCCGATGTTAATGATCATGCCGCTGCCGCGCGCGACCATCTCCGGAAGCAGCGCGTGCGTGATCGTCACCAAACCCTTGCAATTGGTGTTGATCATCGTCTCCCACTCTTCCAGCGAAGCGCGCTGGGCCGGCTCGATGCCGAGCGCGAGGCCGGCGTTATTGATCAACACGTCGATCGTCTTCCACTCCGGCGGCAGGCTGGCCAGCGCGCCGCTGATCGACGCCTTGTCGCTGACATCCATCTGGAGCGGCAGCAGGTTCGCGCCGAGCTCGGCGGCGAGCTGGTCGAGGCGGTCGGCTCTGCGCGCGGCGGCGATGACCCTGTGGCCCGACTGGGCGAAGCGGCGCGCCATCTCGGCGCCAAAGCCGGAACTGGCTCCGGTAATCAAGACGATCATGTGACTTCCTGTAGCTGACGGTAAACGGGCGAAATTGTAACCCGCGCTCCCGTATCCGGCAGCGCCCGCTTGTTGCCGAATTCAAGGCCGTAAATTACAATTCGGGACCATTTCACCTCACGTGACTGGCGAAACGACCAGGCCACCGGCCCGGTTCAAGGTGGGCAACCACCGGGGAACGTGAGGCTTCCGCAGTATCTACGCCGTTCGCCTGGGCAGCCCAAATGGAAATGCACGATCGAGGCTGCCCCTTGTCTATTTTCTCCAGCTCTCGCTCGCAGCGCCGCATCACAGGCTCGCGCCCAACCCAGTTTCGCATTGCCAGGAGTTATACATGTTCGCCAAAGACCACACCATCGCCAACGTCGACCCGGAGCTCTGGGCGGCCATCCAGCAGGAGAACCAGCGCCAGCAGGACCACATCGAGCTGATCGCGTCCGAGAATTACACCTCGCCGGCCGTGATGGAGGCGCAGGGTTCGCAGCTGACCAACAAGTACGCCGAAGGCTATCCGGGCAAGCGCTATTACGGCGGCTGCGAATTCGTCGACATCGCTGAGACGCTGGCCATCAACCGTCTGAAGGAACTGTTCGGTGCCGAGGCGGCGAACGTGCAGCCGAATTCCGGCTCGCAAGCGAACCAGGGCGTGTTCTTCGCGATGCTCAAGCCGGGCGACACCATCATGGGCATGTCGCTGGCCGAAGGCGGCCATCTGACGCATGGCATGGCGCTGAACATGTCCGGCAAGTGGTTCAACGTCGTGTCCTACGGACTGAACGAGAAGGAAGAGATCGACTACGAGGCGATGGAGCGCCTGGCGCACGAGAAAAAGCCCAAGCTGATCATCGCCGGCGCCTCCGCCTATGCGCTGAAGATCGACTTCGAGCGCATGGCGAAGGTCGCCAGGGACGTCGGCGCGTATTTCATGGTGGACATGGCCCACTATGCGGGCCTGATCGCCGCCGGCGTCTACCCGAATCCGGTTCCGTACGCGGACTTCGTCACCTCGACCACCCACAAGTCGCTGCGCGGCCCGCGCGGCGGCGTGATCCTGATGAAGGCCGAGCACGAAAAGGCGATCAACTCCGCGATTTTCCCCGGCATCCAGGGCGGTCCGCTGATGCATGTGATCGCCGCCAAGGCGGTCGCCTTCAAGGAGGCGCTGTCGCCGGAATTCAAGGCCTACCAGCAGCAGGTGGTGAAGAACGCCGACGCGCTGGCCAAGGCGCTGATCGCACGCGGCCTGCGCATCGTGTCCGGGCGCACCGAATCGCACGTGATGCTGGTCGACCTGCGTGCGAAGAAGATCACCGGCAAGGAAGCCGAAGCCATCCTTGGTTCGGCCCACATCACCTGCAACAAGAATGCGATTCCGAACGACCCGGAAAAGCCTTTCGTCACCTCGGGCATCCGGCTCGGCAGCCCGGCGATGACCACGCGCGGCTTCAAGGAAGCCGAGGCGACCAAGGTCGGCAACCTGATTGCCGACGTGCTGGACAATCCGCACGATGCCGCTACGATTGAGCGTGTGAAGGCGGAAGTCAAGAAGCTGACCGACGCGTTCCCGGTCTACGCGTAAGCGTGCCGGCGGCGGCATTCCAGCCGCCGCCCATTTCACTCCCACCCGGCGGTGCCGACATGAAGTGCCCGTTCTGCGACCACGAAGACACCCAGGTCATCGACAGCCGTACCTCGGAAGAGGGCGATTCGGTCCGCCGCCGCCGCAAATGCACGCATTGCGACAAGCGCTTCACGACCTATGAACGGGTCGAGCTGTCGATGCCGGTGATCGTCAAGAAGGACGGCAGCCGGACCGACTACGAACCGGCCAAGCTGCGCGCCAGCATGATGCTGGCGCTGCGCAAGCGTCCGGTTTCCGCCGAGGCGGTAGACGAGGCGATACGCAGCATCGAAGACAAGCTGCGCTCATCGGGCGCGCGGGAAGTCGTGTCCGGCCACCTCGGCGAACTCGTGATGCGCGAACTCAAGCGCCTGGAC
>DATLGF010000235.1:0-2696 GCA_035540575.1 Noviherbaspirillum sp. | reverse complement strand
GTGCTCATCCAGCGCAACGGCAACGTCGCCTTCGACGTCACCGACGCGGTGCATCCCGATGTGGCCGCGATGGCCACGCTGGCCGCGCGCGTGGTCGGCCTCGACATTGCCGGCATCGACCTGGTCGCCGAAGACATCTCGCGTCCGCTGCAGGAGCAGCGCGGCGCGATCATCGAAGTCAATGCCAGTCCGGGCCTGCTTGCGCATATCAAGCCGGCCTCCGGGACGCCGCGCGCAGTGGGCGCCGCCATCGTCGATCACCTGTTCGCCACCGGCGAGAACGGCCGCATCCCGGTGGTTGGCATTGCCGGCTCGCGTGGCACCACGCGCATTGCCCAGCTGGTCGCCTGGATTTATTACGTGAGCGGGCGCCACACCGGCCTGGCCAGCCGAAACGGACTGACCGTCAACGGTCGCAATGTACCGGCGCCGGAAGCCACGCCTTGGGAAGCGGCGCAGCGGCTGCTGGTGAACCGGGCGGTGGAGGCGGCGGTGTTCGAGAACGACAGCCGCATGATTCTTTCCGAGGGCCTTCCCTATGACAGGTGCGCGGTCGGCGTGGTCACCGATGCGTTCGTGCAGCCGGAGCTGGCCGAGTTCTACATCGACCGGCCCGAACAGGTGTTCAACGTGCTGCGCACCCAGGTCGACGTGGTGCTGCCCGATGGCGTGGCGGTCCTGAACGCGGCGGATGCACGGGTGGCCGAAATGGCTTCCCTGTGCGACGGGCGCGTGCTGTTCTACGGCCTCGCGCGCACGCTCGCGCCGCTGGCCGCGCATCGCCACGCGGGCGGGCGCGCGGTGTTCCTGCACCGCGACAGCATCGTGCTGGCAGACGGCGCGCGTGAAGCGGCGCGGGTGCCGATGCCCGCGGGTACGGCCGACCCCGAGCCAGTGGTGGCGGCGGTAGCCGCCGCCTGGGCGGCAGGCATCGACCCCCAGCTGATCAGCGCCGGACTGCGCACGTTCGCGCCGCTGTATCCGCGCATGCCTTCCGAACAGGGTGTCGTGAGCGCGTGAGCGCGGCCGGCGGCGGGTACCGGCTGCGCGCCGCCGGGAAAGACATCTTCGAAAACGCGAACCATGGCGAGCACGCAAAAAACCTGTCATTCCGAGCCGAACGAGGAATCTCCAGTGGATAAGCCGATGAGGTCCCTCGCTGCGCCCGGGACGACAGCAGGGTGAGCTTGTTCGTCGTACTCGCCGTGGTGACAAGCATTCCCCAACGTCCAGACAATTCCCCTTTTATCCAGGAACACTTCCATGCAAGTCACCCGCATCCGCGCGCT
This sequence comes from Noviherbaspirillum sp., assembly GCA_035540575.1. Taxonomy (GTDB): domain Bacteria; phylum Pseudomonadota; class Gammaproteobacteria; order Burkholderiales; family Burkholderiaceae_D; genus Noviherbaspirillum. Next base: position 1,407 of record DATLGF010000235.1, on the reverse strand, counting down.
GCGCGGACCGAACCTCTGGAGCGCGCACACCGCGATAGAGGCTGTCGTCCACTGCGAGCCGTTCGAGTGCGACGCGCGCGCGATGCCGGGCTTCGAGGCGCGGTTGCGCGAGCGCTTTCCCGGCATGGAACCCTTGCAGCCGCGCGGGCATGACGGCAGCGTCTCGCTGGCGCATGTGCTGGAACTGGCCGCGCTGGATCTGCAGGCGCATGCGGGCTGCCCGGTGACCTTCAGCCGCATCGCTCCGACGGACGAGACCGGCGTCTATCGTGTCGTGGTCGCGTATTCGGAAGAGGCGGTCGGCCGCCGCGCGCTGGAACTGGCCGGGCAGCTGTGCCGCGCCGCCGTCGACGGCAGCGGGTTCGACCTGGAGGCGGCACTGGCCGAACTGCGCGAACTCGACGAGGACGTGCGCCTGGGCCCCAGCACCGGTGCCATCGTCAACGCGGCGCTCGCCCGCGATATTCCGTACCGTCGCCTCACTGCCGGCAGCATGGTCATGTTTGGCTGGGGCAGCCGCGCGCGCCGCATCCAGGCCGCCGAAACCGATACGACCAGCGCGATTGCCGAATCGATCGCACAGGACAAGGAACTGACGAAGAAGCTGCTTGCCTCGGCCGGTGTGCCAGTGCCGCTGGGCCGGATCGTTTCCGGCGCGGAAGACGCCTGGACGGCTGCCTGCGCAATCGGCCTGCCGGTCGTGGTCAAGCCGCGCGACGGCAACCAGGGCAAGGGCGTGACGGTCAACATCGCCTCGCGCGAGCACATGCGCGCGGCGTTCGAGGCCGCTGCCCGGCATGGCGACGAGGTCATCGTCGAACGCTACCTGCCCGGCAACGATTTCCGCCTGCTGGTGGTCGGCAACAAGCTGGTCGCCGCGGCACGGCGCGATCCGCCGCATGTGGTCGGCGACGGCATGCACACAGTGCGCGAGCTGGTCGACATCGTCAACAGCGATCCGCGCCGCGGCACGGGTCACGCCACCTCGCTCACAAGAATCCGCATCGACGAGATCGCACAGGCGCGCCTGCAACTGCAAGGCCTGAACGCCGACAGCGTGCCCGCGCTCGGGCAGCGCGTGGTCCTGCGCAACAATGCCAACCTGTCCACCGGCGGCACCGCCACCGACGTCACCGACGACGTGCATCCGGACGTGGCCGCGAGCGCCGTGGCGGCGGCGCAGATGATCGGGCTGGACATCTGCGGCGTCGACCTTGTCTGCGACAGCGTGCACAGGCCGATCGAAGAGCAGGGCGGCGGCATCGTCGAGGTGAATGCCGCGCCCGGCTTGCGCATGCACCTCGCGCCGTCCTACGGCAAGGGCCGCATGGTGGGGGAGGCGATCATCAACGAAATGTTTCCCGAAGGCGATGACGGCCGCATCCCGGTCGTTGCGGTCACCGGCAC
>DATLGF010000234.1:0-5453 GCA_035540575.1 Noviherbaspirillum sp. | reverse complement strand
GAATTGCATTTTGGAGCGATAATCGGAGCATCCCTCCGACAGCAGCACACGCATGAGTACGAGACATCCCCTGCCGCGCGAGCCGGCGCCGTCCGACAACGAGGCAAAGACCCACGCGGCGCGCGCGCAAGCGCTGCTGCGCGACGCGGCGGTGCGGGTCACCGACGCCCGCACCCGCGTGCTCTGCGCGCTGCTCGCCTCGCCGCGGGCGCTGTCGCACCATGACGTCCAGGAAGCGATCGCCGACATGGACCGGGTAACGCTGTACCGCACGCTCGACTGCCTGACCGAAGCCGGTCTCGCCCACAAGATTTCCGGCGACGACCGCGTGTTCCGCTACAGCGCCGGCGCGCCGCATGCCGCAGGCGATTCCTCGCCCCGGCTGCCGCACCATCAGCACGGGCACTTCAAATGCACCCGCTGCGCCAAGGTGTTCTGCCTCGACAGCAACGGCGAGGCGGCGCTGCTGCGCAATGCAGTCCAGGAAATCCTGGGGCGCGGCTTCCAGAGCCACGACATCGAATTCACCATCAAGGGCTGGTGCGCCGACTGCGCCCGTTGAGGACCGACCGCCATGGCACTTATACCGACTACCATCCTGACCGGCTTTCTCGGCGCCGGCAAAACCACGCTGCTCAACCGCATCCTGCGCGAGCCGCACGGCCACAGGATCGCGGTGATCGAAAACGAGTTCGGGCAGGAAAACATCGACAACGAAATCCTGGTCCAGGACAGCAACGAGCAGATCGTCGAGATGAGCAACGGCTGCATCTGCTGCACCGTGCGCGGGGACCTGATCCTGGCGCTTGGGGCGCTCGCGCAGAAGCGCGCGGCCGGAGAGATCGACTTCGACCATGTCATCATCGAAACCACCGGCCTTGCCAATCCCGGACCGGTCGCCCAGACCTTCTTCATGGACGACGAAGTCGCTCTCCACTACATGCTCGATGCCGTGGTGACGGTGGTTGACGCCCGCCACGCGATGCAGCAGCTTGACGAGCACGAGGAAGCCCAGCGCCAGGTCGGGTTTGCCGACCGCATCCTGCTATCCAAGAGCGATCTGGTCGACGACGCGCAGATCGAACGGCTGCAGGCGCGCCTGCTGCGCATGAACCCGCGCGCGCCCATCGTGCGCGCCGATTTCGGCAAGGTGGCCGTCACCGAGGTGCTGGACCTGCGCGGCTTCAATCTGAACGACAAGCTGGAACTGGATCCGGCCTTCCTGGCGGCCGAAGAACACGCGCATGAGCATGTCCACGACCATGCATGCGGCGAACACTGCGGCCATGATCATCCTCACCCGCACCACAGCGACGAGATTGCCGCGTTCTCCTTCACCAGCGAACGCCCGTTCGATACCGCGCGCCTGGACGAATTCCTGGGCAGCCTCGTGCGCGTGTACGGCCCGCGCATGCTGCGCTACAAGGGCGTGCTGTACATGGACGGCGCCGACCGGAAAGTGGTGTTCCAGGGGGTGCACCAGACCATGGGCACCGACATCGGGGCCAAATGGGCGGACGGGCCGCGCATGAGCAAGATGGTATTCATCGGCAAGAACCTGCCGCAGGACGTGTTCCTGCAAGGCCTGGAGCAGTGCCTGGTCTAGTGCACACGACATGACCCGGCAGCGCGGCAATGCCGAAATCCATTGCCAAATGCGCGCAAAGCGGGGTAAAAAGTCAGGTACAATCCGCCGCCAAGAAAGAAACCGGCGTACCGCCGAGCCAAGCCAAAACGCGACGGAAAGAAAAGCAGTGCATGGTCTTTCCGAACCTGACGGAGGCAAAGCAGGCGAGACCCTGCCGGGCGCGCCCGTGCGATGCGTTCCAGGAGGCGTCCAGGCCCGCCATGATCAGCAGCAAAAGAAGTGGCGGATCCATGGATAAAATCGAGTAACCCGCAGTTTCGAAAGTACGCGAAGTGGCTACCAAGACGACCAAACCGACCCCTGCCGCTCCCGCCGACGGAGCCCTGTTGACGGAAGAGCAAATCCTTCAGATGAGCGAGAAGGATTACATGAACGAGGCCCAGCTGGCCTTTTTCAAGGCACGCCTGCAGCAGCTCGAACGCGATTTGCTGAAGAACGCGGGCGAAACGACGGAGCACCTGCGCGAGACGGTACTGGTGCCCGATCCGGCCGACCGCGCCACGATCGAGGAAGAGCACGCGCTGGAATTGCGCACCCGCGACCGCGAGCGCAAGCTGCTGAAGAAGGTCCAGCAGGCGATCGCCAGCATCGATGCCGGCGAGTACGGCTGGTGCGAGGAAACCGGCGAACCGATCGGCATTCCGCGCCTGCTCGCGCGGCCGACCGCCACCCTTTCACTGGAAGCGCAGCAGCGCCGCGAGCTCAAGCAAAAGCTTTACGGCGACTGACCCTCGTTCCCTCCTCCCCACAAGCGCACCCCGGCGAGCCGGCGTGCGCTTGTTTCATTTCAGCCGGCCGCTCGCATCCGATTCCTCCGGATTTGCACCGATGCTGCTTGCAGGCAGGACGCGCTTGCGGGATATAATGCAACCATGTTGCAAATCCACGCACTCTCTTATCGTTACCCGGGCGCGCGCGACGCCCAGCTCGAAGTCCGCGACTTCTCGCTCGAATCCGGGCGGCACGCGGTGCTGCTCGGCCCGTCGGGCAGTGGGAAGTCGACGCTGCTCCACTTGATTGCCGCGATTTTGAAACCGCAGCAAGGCAGGCTGATCGCCGCCGGTACCGACCTGGCCGCTCTCGGCCCGCGGGAGGCGGATGCGTGGCGCGGTGCCAATGTCGGCTTTCTGCCGCAGAAGATGGCGCTCGTGCCCAGCCTGAGTGCACGGGAAAACATCCTGCTCGCCGCGTATGCGCCGGGCAAGTCGCAGGACCGGGCACGCGCGGACGCGCTGCTTGACGCGCTGGGCATTGGCGACAAGGCCAGCGCCCGCCCCCAACAGCTGAGCCAGGGGCAGCAGCAACGCGTGGCCCTGGCTCGCGCGCTTTACCACCGTCCAGGGCTGCTGCTGGCCGATGAGCCGACCGCCAATCTGGACGACCGCGCGTGTGCGCTCGCGATCGAACTGCTGGTGACGCAGGCGGCGCAAGCGGGCGCCTCGCTGGTGATCGCGACTCATGACGCGCGCGTCCTTGCCGCCCTTCCCGAAGCACAGGTCCTGCGACTTTCGGTACCGGAGGCGTCCGCATGAAACTCGGCGCTCTGACAATGGCGTTGAAGTCGTTGCGCCACCGGCCGCTCGCCAACGCGATCAACATGCTGCTGCTGGCCGTCGGCATCGCGATCATGACCTTCGTGCTGTCGGCGGCACGCCAGCTAGAGGATGCGGCGCTGCGCGACGCGCGCGGCATCGACCTCGTGGTCGGGGCGCCCGGCTCGCCGCTGCAGCTGATCCTCTCATCGATCTATCACATCGACATTCCGACCGGGAACATCCCGCTGGCGGCCCAGGCAACGCTCGAGCAGAACCGGCTGGTGCGCAAGGTCATCCCGCTGGCGCTCGGCGACAGTTACGAGGGGTTCCGCATCGTCGGCACGACGCACGACTACGCCGCCCACTATGGTGGCCAGCTTGCCGAAGGCCGGCAATATCAGACCGAGATGGAAGCGGTGCTCGGGGCAGCGGTCGCGGCCCGCACCCGCTTGCGCCCAGGCGAGGAATTCGTCGGCTCGCACGGCCTGGCTCCCGGCGGCGAAACCCATGAGGAGGCGCCGTATGTCGTGACGGGCATCCTCCAGCCGACCGGCACCGTGCTTGACCGCCTCGTGCTGACATCCGTCGAATCGGTCTGGCACGTGCATGAAATCGAGCACGGGATCACCGAGGACGACGCCGAGGGCAAGGCGGCGATGGAGGAGGATCGGGAACTGACCGCCCTCCTGGTGCAGTACGCGTCCCCGCTGGCGGCCGCCACGCTGCCGCGCTTGATCAGCAGCCAGAGCGGTTTGCAGGCTGCACAACCGGCATTCGAATCCGCCAAGCTGTTCCGCATGCTCGGTGCCGGGGTCGACGTGCTGCGCGCGATCGCCGCCATCATCCTGTTGGCTGCCGCGCTGTCGATGTTCGCTGCGCTTTATAACGCGCTGGAGGAGCGCAAGACCGACCTCGCAATCCTGCGCACGCTTGGTGCACCGCCGGGCAAGCTGTTCCGCCTGCTGCTGGCCGAGGGCCTGCTGCTGGCAGCTGGCGGAGCAGCGCTCGGATGGCTGACCGGTCATCTCGCGCTCGAGCTGGTCGGTCGCGTGCTCGCCGACGGGCGCAGCTTGCCAATCTCCGGATTCGCCGTCGCGCCGGACGAAATCTGGCTGGCTGCCGTGGCGCTCGCCATCGGACTGGCCGCCGCCGCCCTTCCGGCACTGCGCGCATACCGCACCGAAATCGCCACCACGCTTTCACGTTGAAAGGAGCTTTCAAGATGAAACAATCCCTCGCCCTGCTGCTTGCCGCTTTTGCATTGCACGCCCATGCCGCAAAGGACGACGCGCATGTGAAGGCCACGATCGAGCAGCACCGCGCGATTGCCGAAGCGCATGCCCAGGCCGCGCAGTGCCTTGAATCGGGCAAGGACGAGAAGACCTGCCACGCCGAGCTCGCGAAGACCTGCAAGGGACTGGCAATCGGCAAACTGTGCGGGATGCGCCACAAGCATTGAAACTTGCAGCGGGGAACGCCATCTAAGCGCTCGTCCCCGCCGTTCCGGCGGCCCACGTAGAATAAGAAGCCCTGACAAAATGCCGATGGCAAGAAGGCGCAACGCCGCAAGCGGCTTTTTGTCAGGGCTTCCAAGCGAAACCCTTCACGCCGGATGCCCATGACAACGATACGTTCCTCCCTGCTTGCCCTGCTGCTGGTCCCGGTGCTCGGCGCTGCGCTTGCCGACGCCCATGCCCAGGGCGCTCCGCACGACAACCCGCTGCCGCCGGACTTCGCGGTTCCCGTGCTGCCAGAAATCAAGGGCGTGGTCTCCTGGAATACGCTTGCCAAGGTCAAGCAGGTCAAGTCGAAAGACCGGATCCTGCCGGAGTTTTCCAAGGAAATCGCAGCGCTGAACAACCAGGAGGTCAAGATCCAGGGCTTCATGATGCCGCTGGAGCCGGGCGATCGGCAGAAGCACTTCCTGCTGTCGGTATCGCCGCAAAGCTGCTCGTTTTGCCTGCCGGCGGGACCCGAGGGCGTGGTCGAAGTGAAGTCGAAAACCCCGGTCAAGTACACCTTCGATCCGGTGATTGTTTCCGGCAAGCTGAGCGTACTGAAGGACGATCCGATGGGTCTGTACTACCGCCTGACCGACGCCGTGCCAGCCTCTGCGAAATAGCGCGGGAGCGCCGACTTGCGGAGATATCGCATCCTCCAGTTGCAACTGGTAAATCTTTTGCAACGTTGACAAAGCTCCCGACTGTCGTTGTAATGCAGAATCGGCGCGGGTACGAAGCTCTCCCGCCATCGAGCGCTCTCTTCCTCAG
>DATLGF010000233.1:0-2172 GCA_035540575.1 Noviherbaspirillum sp. | reverse complement strand
ACCCTGTCCTCCTGGTGGATGGTGGAGCGGCAGCATGCGCAAGTGGTCGCCGAACTGGACCGGCGCGAGGCCGATTTCCATGCCGCCACGCTAAGCCGCAGCCTGTATGCGCTGAGCCTGCGCATGGCCGAGGTGGCCGAGAGCACGATCCTCGCCACCGGCCTGGTCGACAGCGCCGGCAAGGAAACCTACCTGACCCCGTACCTGACCAGCATTCGACAGGTCAACGGCGTGCCGATCCAGATCCTGTTTGCCGATTTCGAGGGCAAGGAAATCTCCCGCAACGGCGATCTGCATTTCGATGCCGAGCAGCTTGCCTGGATGCGCAAGCGCCTGGCCGAGGGAAGTTCCGGCGCCTCGGTGTTCGATGGCCCGGCCGGACCGGAGCTGGTCGCCGTCGAGCTGATGCACTATCCGCGCACGCCCTCGCCGGAAGGCGCGGTGCTGTACAAGGTCATGCTTGCCGACCTGCTGCCGGCGCCGAACGTGCGCGTGGCCTGGGGCGGCGCGCCGCAGCAGGAGGATGCGCACGTGGTACCGGTCGAGGTGCCGCCGATCCTGGCGGGACTGGACCTGCACCTGGTCGAGCAGCGGCAGGAGCGGCGCCTGGCCGACCCATTGCGGCAGTACGCGATCATCCTCGTCATCGCGGCGGCGCTGGCGGCCCTGGTCTTTCTGATCGGCTCGCGGCTGGCCCTGGCGCTGACGGCGGAGCTGCGCCGTCTGGAAGCCTTCTCCAGCAGCGTGATCCACCACGGCTTCGGCAGCCAGCGCGCCGAGGCGCGCGGCAGCGACGAAGTGGCGGGCCTGGCGCACTCGATCAACCACATGCTCGACAGGCTCAACGAGCAGCACCGCCTGTTGCAGCAGGAAACCCACAAGCTGCACCAGCTCGCCAATACCATTCCGCAGCTGGCCTGGATCGCCCGGGCGGACGGCACCATCCACTGGTACAACGAGCGCTGGTATGCATACACCGGCAGTCGCCCCGGCGAGGACAGCGATTCCCTGTGGACACGCACCACGCCGCAGGCGGCGGCGCAGCTGCGCCGGGCGCTCGCGGCCGGACAGGCTTTTCACTTCACGGTGCCGGTCCGCGGCGCCGACGGCGAGTACCGGTCTTTCTACACCTCCGCCGTGCCCTTGCACGACGGCGGCGGCAAGCTCACGCAGTGGTTCGGCACCAGCACCGACGTCTCCCCGCTCGAGCGCGCCGAGCAAGCGGTGCGCGACAGCGAAGAACGGCTGCGCGAAGGATTGGCGGCGGCGCGCATGGCGGTCTGGGACTGGGACCTGGAAAGCGGCGCGATGAGCTTCTCGGCCAACGCCGCTGCTGTGTTCGGGCGCGAACTCAGCGACCAGGCCGCATTGTGGGCGGCCGTGCATCCGGACGATCATCAGGCATTGCGCGCGGCGATGAATGCGGCGCTGGCGGCCCGCTCGAAGTTCGACAAGGTGGTGCGCGTGCTGGACGCCGACGGAGACCTGGCCTGGGTCGAGGTGCGCGGTCGCGTCGTCTGCGACGAAAGCGGACAGCCGCGCGCGGTGCGCGGCATCTCGCTCGACATCACCCAGCGCAAGCGCGCCGAGGATGCGCTCCTGGCGGCGAACCGGCGCAAGGACGATTTCCTCGCGATGCTCGCGCATGAGCTGCGCAATCCGCTGGCGCCGATCAGCACCGCCGCCCAGATCCTGCAGCGCATCCCGGTCGAGCCGCGGGTGCGCGATCTCTCGGAGATCATTGCGCGCCAGACCGATCACATGAACAACCTGGTCGACGATCTGCTCGATGTCTCGCGCGTGACGCGCGGGCTGATCAAGCTCGAACGAGAGGTGGTGCGCATCGATGACATCATCGCCGGCGCCGTGGAGCAGGTACGCGCGCTGATCGAGGTGCGCCGCCACGAACTGGTCCTGGACGTCGAGGTGGGCGAGGCCTGCGTGAACGCCGACAAGACCCGCCTGGTGCAGGTGGTCGCCAACCTGCTCAACAACGCGGCCAAGTACACGCCCGATGGCGGACGCATCATGCTTGCCGCCACCGCATCCGGAGACGAGATCTCCATCCGCGTGCGCGACAACGGCATCGGCATCACGCCCGAGCTGCTGCCGCAGGTATTCGATCTGTTCATCCAGGCCGAGCGCTCGCCCGACCGCTCGCAGGGAGGGCTG
>DATLGF010000232.1:0-8023 GCA_035540575.1 Noviherbaspirillum sp. | reverse complement strand
CAGTTCGACTGCACGCCGCAATCGCCGCAGCCTTCGCACACCAGTTCATTGATGAACAGCCGCTTGTCGGGATCGGGGAACTCGCCTTTCTTGCGGCGGCGGCGCTTCTCGGCCGCGCAGGTCTGGTCGTAGATCAGCACCGAAACGCCCGGCACCTCGCGCAGTTCGCGCTGCACGGCGTCCATGTCCTTGCGATCGTGCAGCGTCACCATCGCCGGCAGCGCGGAACGATCCGCATAGCGCGACAGGTCCTCGGTGACGAGCGCGATGCGCTTGACGCCTTCGGCGGCCATCTGCTGGGCCATCATCGGCACCGTGATCGTGCCGTCGACCGGCTGGCCGCCGGTCATCGCGACCGCGTCGTTGTACAGGATCTTGTAGGTCATGTTGACCCTGGCCGCCACCGCCGCCCGGATCGCCAGATAGCCGGAGTGGAAATAGGTGCCGTCGCCGAGGTTCTGGAATACATGCGGCAGCTTCGAGAATGCCGCCTGGCCGATCCACGGCGCGCCTTCGCCGCCCATGTGGGTGGTCAGCTTGTTGTGTTCCGGATAGATCGCCGTGGCCATCACATGGCAGCCGATGCCGGCCAGCGCGAGGCTGCCTTCCGGCACCTTGGTCGAGGTATTGTGCGGGCAGCCGGAGCAGTACCAGGCCGGACGCGGCGGCGTGTTCACCGCCTTGGACAGGACCTGGTCCTTCGCTTCCAGGAAAGTCAGGCGCGCCTTGATCAGGTCGCTGGTCGCAGTCGGCAGGCCGAGACGGGCGATGCGCTGCGCGATCACGCGTGCGATCTGCGCGATTGAAAAGTCCGCTTTCGGCGGCAGCAGCCAGTCGCCGCGCGGATGCACCCATTCGCCCTTCTCGTCGAACTTGCCGATCACGCGCGGGCGCACGTCATCGCGCCAGTTGTACAGCTGCTCCTTCAGCTGGTATTCGACGATCTGGCGTTTTTCCTCCACGACCAGAATCTCGTCGAGGCCCTGCGCGAATTCGCGCACGCCGTCCGGCTCCAGCGGCCAGGGCATCGACACCTTGAACAGGCGGATGCCGATATCGGCCGCCATCGCCTCGTCGATGCCGAGTTCCTCCAGCGCTTCCAGCACATCCATGTAGGACTTGCCCGACGCGATGATGCCCAGGCGCGCATTCGGGCTGTCGATCGTGGTGCGGTTGAGCTTGTTCGCCCGCGCATAGGCCAGCGCCGCATAGATCTTGTAATCCTGCATCAGCGCTTCCTGCTTGCGCGCCTGCACGCCCAGCGTGTCGGTCGACAGCCGCGTGTTCAGGCCGCCTTCGGGCATCACGAAATCGTCCGGATAGCTGATCTGCAGGCGGAACGGGTCCGCGTCGACGGAGGCGGTCGATTCCACCGTGTCGGCAAGCGCCTTGAAGCCGACCGCGCAGCCCGAGTAGCGCGACATCGCCCAGGCGTGCAGGCCCAGATCCAGGTATTCCTGCACGTTGCACGGATACAGCACCGGGATCATGCAGGCGGCGAAGATGTGGTCGGACTGGTGCGGCAGCGTGGAGGAATAGGCGCCGTGGTCGTCGCCGGCCACCAGCAGCACGCCGCCATGCTTCGACGTGCCGGCATGGTTCATGTGCTTGAACACGTCGCCGCAGCGATCCACGCCGGGGCCCTTGCCGTACCACATCGCGAACACGCCGTCGTACTTCGCCGGGCCGATCAAATCGACCGTCTGCGTGCCCCAGACGGCGGTTGCGGCCAGGTCTTCATTGACTCCCGGCACGAACTGGATGTGGTTTTCTTCCAGCAGTTTCTGGGTCTTCCACAGCGTCTCGTCCAGCCCGCCGAGCGGCGAGCCGCGATAGCCGGAGATGAAGCCGGCGGTATGGAGGCCGGCGGCGAGGTCGCGCTGGCGCTGCATGATCGGCAGGCGCACCAGAGCCTGGATGCCGGAGATGAAGATCTTGCCGGAGGTCGACGTGTATTTGTCGTCGAGCTTGACCGGGGCGAGCGAGGGGGACGAAGAAGCGGGGGAGGAAGAAGCGGGCGCGGAACGCACAACGCCGCCGGATGCGGCGGCAGGCGGCCCAGCAGGGATCACTGCTGTTTCGGCTGGCATGGATGTCTCCAAAACTGTTTTTCGGATAGCGCCTGACAGGTGGCTGCCGGGTAAGGCAGGGGAGTGCCAGGTTGCATGGCCGGGGTGGCGGCCTCAGGAAAATAGCGTTGCCGTTATTTCCATGCCGTGCAGTTTAGGATGCTTCGTGCCGCGCGGGCAAATAGGGATTCGGGATAGGGGTATAAGGCAGACTTATGCCCCTTGGCGGGTGAGTCGTCTTGCACCCAGCCAGCGGCCACTGTCGCAGAGATCGGCGGTCACCGCGAGCACCAGACGCTGCACCGCCGCAGCGGCATTGGTCAGCGGAATATTGCGCGACGAGCACAGCGCGATCGTGCGCGAGATCGGGCTGCCGGAAATCGGCCACGCGCACAGCTCGCCGCGCTCGATGTCGGCCAGGAACGGGGCGACCGACAGGATGGTCGCGCCCAGGTCGGCCAGCAGCGCGGAGCGCAGGATCGCCACCGAGTTGATGTCGCTCACGTTCTCGATCGACAGCCCGGCTTCGCTGGCGATCTTTTCGATGCGCGGCCGCACGCCGTGCTGCAGGCTGGGCAGGATCAGCGGTGTGGCCAGCGCCTGGCCCAGCGCGATCGATTTCTTCTTCGGCGCAAAGCGCGAACCGGCGCGGGTGATGAACATCATCTGTTCCTCGACCAGCGCGGTGGTCGAGAACGCGGTCAGCTGGCCGTCGTCGAACAGCACCGCGAGGTTGATGCGGCCGGATTTCAGCTGCTCGATCAGGTTGCCGGACAGTTCCTCGGTCAGCTGCAGCGAAATCTCCGGATAGGTCTCGCGCACCGCGTTGAGCAGTGGCAGCGCCAGCGCGCCGGACACGCTTTGCGGGATGCCCAGCGTGACCGTGCCAGCCGGGCGGTCGGTCGATTGCGACACCGCCGACTTCGCATCACCGACCTGCTTCAGGATCGCCTGCGCATGCTCGTAGAAGATCCGGCCGGCGTCGGTGGCCAGCACGCCCTGGGCCGAGCGGTGCAGCAGCTGCGCGCCGAGCTCGTCCTCGAGCTGCTGGATCTGCTGCGTCAGCGCCGGCTGGGCCACGTGCAGCACGCGCGCCGCGCGCGAGAGCGAGCCGTGGTCGACGATGGCGACGAAGTAGCGGAGTTGGCGCAGTTCCATGGGGCGATGATAGCGCGCGATCCGGGGCGGCAAGCGATGGTCGGCGGATGAGGTCCTTCGCCCGCGGCTCAGGACGACAGGGTGCGGAAGGCAATTCCGCGTTAGCCCGCCGGCCGCAAGCCCTTGCGCTGCACCGACGACGACAGGATCAGCGAGGTCGAGGTCACGCCGCAGCGGGTCAGCTCGGTGATCACCTGCTCCAGCTCGGTTACCGTCTTCGCCACCACTTTCACGATGCTGCAGTCGTCGCCGGTGATCGAGTGGCATTCGATGATCTGCGGCACGCGCTCGGCCACCACTTCGACCGGGGTCTCATGGCTGCGCTTGGCCACGCGGATGAAGGCGGTGATGCCGTAGCCGAGCGCCGCCGGATCCACGCGCGCGTGGTAGCCGGTGATCACGCCCGCCGCTTCCATCCGGCGCACCCGCTCGGCCACCGCGGGCTGGCTCATGTGAATTCGCCGCCCGATTTCGGATAGCGGGGTGCGCGCGTCCGCCTGCAGGATGTCGAGAATCTTGACGTCGGCTGTGTCGAATTCGATCTTCAAGGTATTCCCCCTTCATTTTCATGAAGTTCAAAGCCTGTTCCCATTTTCGGCTTCAAACCCCCATTTATTTTGCGCCTGCCGCCCCCTACACTGCAATCCACAACGATGAAAGAAAAACCATGCGCACCCTTCCCCGTCTCGTGCTGATCTGCCTGCTGACCGTCTACCTGGTCTGGGGCTCGACCTATCTGGCGATCCACTTCGCGCTCGAATCCTTTCCGCCTTTTTTGCTGATGGGCACCCGCTTCCTGGTGGCCGGCACGCTTCTCTATCTGTTTCTCTGCCTGCGCGGCACGCCGCAGCCGAGCGCGCGCCAGTGGCGCGACGGCGCGGTGGTCGGCGTCCTGCTGCTGGGCGGCGGCATGGGGCTGACCGCTGTGGCCCAGCAATACGTGTCGTCCGGGATGACGGCGGTGTTCATCGCCAGCGCGCCGCTGATGTTCGCGCTGTGGGCCGGCCTGTTCGGCGACTGGCCGGGCGGGCGCGACTGGATCGGCATCCTCGCCGGTTTTGGCGGGGCGGCGCTCCTGGCCAGTGGTGCGGAATTCGCGGCACAGCCGATCGGCATCGTCGCGCTCGTCGGCGCAGTCTCCTGCTGGACCTTCGGCTCGGTGCTGTCGCAGAAGAAGCTGACGGTCGCACCCGGCCCGATGGGATTTGCCAGCGAGATGCTGGCCGGCGGCGTGTTCCTGGTCGTGCTCGGCCTGCTGCGCGGCGAGGTGCTGGCCGGGCCGTTCGAGACGCGTGCGCTCCTGGCCTGGATGTATCTGATCACGGCCGGATCGCTGGTGGCCTTCTCCGCCTACATGTATCTGCTCTCCAAGGTATCGCCGGCCCTGGCCTCGAGCTATGCCTACGTCAATCCGGTGATCGCGGTGCTGCTGGGCGTGTGGCTGGCCAACGAGAAGGTCGTTGCGCATGAACTGGTCGCGATGGCCGTGATCCTGGCCAGCGTGATCCTGCTGACGACTTCGCGGCGCGCGACCCGGCCGCTGGAGAAGGCAGGAGCTACGGCCTCCGAGCAGCGCGAGTGTGTAGGGGAGAGGAGTATCGAGAAAGCGTGAACCGCGGCGGGCGCGCTTCATCGCCGCACCCGCGGGCGGATCAGAAGAACTCGACCGTGTCGTTCGACACTTCGGAGCGTAGCTCGCCGCTTTGCACCAGTTCGTCGTAGTAGCAGACGCGGTTGCGGCCGTTGGCCTTCGCGTAGTACAGCGCCTGGTCCGCGTGGCCGAGGATGACCACCGGCGTTTCGTGGGAAATGCTGGCGAAGCCGAGGCTGATCGTCACTCGCCCCACCTGCGGGAAGTCATGCTTTTCGACGTTCGCGCGGAAGCGCTCGAAGATGCGGCGCGCATCCTCGAGCTTGGCCGAGCGCAGCAGCACGACGAATTCCTCGCCGCCGAAGCGGAACACCCGGTCCTGGGCACGGAACGACTGGCGCAGCAGGTTGGCGATCAGGATCAGGACTTCGTCGCCGTACAGGTGGCCGAACTGGTCGTTGACCCGCTTGAAGTGATCGATGTCGAGCACACCGAGCCAGTGACTGCTGCCGCTCTTGCCGTCCTGACGGCGCTCCTCCTGGTCGTCGGGCTTGTCGTCGGGGGCGGAAAGCGTGAGCAGGCGCGAGAATTTCTCGTCGAAGGTCTTGCGGTTCAGCAGGCCGGTGAGCGAGTCGCGCTCGCTGTAGTCGAGAATGCTCTGGTAATTGCGGTAGACGCCGAGAATGCCCTGCAGCATGTGCAGGGTGTCGCGGTTGCAGGGCCCGGTCTTGACGATCTCAAGGCAGCTGCTGACCTTGTCGTTGAGCCAGATCGGCACCCATAACGTGTGGCTGCCGTCTGCGCCGGTTTCTTCTACGCTGTTCAGGCGCTGGCCGATTGCCATTACGACCTTCGGATAGCGGCCGATCGGCTCGCCCGGCTGTCCGCCGTGCAGCACTTCGTCGGCGGTGCATACGCTTTTGCCGTCGAGCCACATGCGGGGGCGGATATAGAGGTCTCCGCGAAAGCGCGTCAGCTCATGCAGGCGCACCTGGCGCGCGCCGACCAGCTCGCGCAGCGCCGTCACCACGGAGCTGTCGAGCAGCGCGTGGTCGCGCTGGCAGGTGATATCGACCAGGTGCTTGAGCAGGGCTTCCATCGCGTCAGGAGCGCGGGCTGCCTGGGTGACGGTCAAGCGGGGCCTGCTTGACGGGGTGAACCGAGATCGGGTTATGCATCAGGGGCGCTGCTCCATTCCAGTACAGGCGAACCGCCGCGGCACCCGGCCGGCGGTGTCCCTCGGGATTCGGGGCGGCAATGGCCGGTGCGATGCAAGCATTCTATCCCTAAAGAAAGCGCCGTTACAGCAAATCCGGCCGGCCGCCAGCGGATGTTGCCGCCTGCTTACACTTCCATCACATACTGGCCGGGCGCCGGCCACAGCGGAGAATAGCCGCGCTCCGGCACGCCCATCGGCGGCGGCGGCGCGGTCCCGGTGCCGTGGCGTTCCAGCCAGTGGCTCCACTCCGGCCACCAGGAGCCTTCCTGCGCCGGCGTCGTATAGAACCATTGTTCAGGATCGACGTAGTTGGTGCCCGAGAGGCGCTTGGCCATCCGGTAGTGGCGCCTCGGGTGACCCGGTTCGCTGATGATGCCTGCATTGTGGCCGCCGGAGGTCAGCAGGAAGGTCACGTCCGGGTCGGCGATCAGGTTGATCTTGTAGACCGACTGCCATGGAGCGACATGGTCGCTCTCGGTCGCCACCGCGAAGATCGGCACACGGATGTCACCCAGCGAGATCGACCGGCCATTGACCTTGCAGCGGCCGGCGAACAGGTCGTTGTTGAGCAGCAGCCGGTGCAGGTATTCGGTATGCATCCGGTACGGCATGCGCGTGGCGTCGACGTTCCAGGCCATCAGGTCGCTCATCACCTCGCGCTGCCCCATCAGGTATTGCTGGACCATGCGCGACCAGATCAGGTCGTGCGCGCGCAGCAGCTGGAAGGCGCCGGCCATCTGGCGGTTGTCCAGGAAGCCCTGGCTCCACATGATGTCGTCGAGGTAGTTCAGCTGGCTGTCGTCGATGAACAGGCGCAATTCGCCGGCTTCGGTGAAGTCGGTCTGCGCGGCCAAGAGCGTCATCGAGTTCAGGCGCGTGTCACCGAGCTGGGCGAGATAGGCGGCCGCCATCGCCAACAGCGTGCCGCCCAGGCAGTAGCCCACGGTATTGACGCGCTGGCCGGGAACGATGGCCTGCACCGCGTTGAGCGCTTCAAGCACGCCCATGTGCAGATAGTCTTCCATGCCGAGGTCGGCATCGCGCGGATCGGGGTTGTGCCAGGAGATCATGAACACCGTGTGGCCGCGCTCGACCAGATAGCGCACCAGCGAGTTGTGCGGCGACAGGTCGAGGATGTAGTACTTCATGATCCAGGCCGGCACCACCAGAAGCGGCTCGGCGTGCACCTCGTCCGTCGCCGGCGCGTACTGGATCAGCTCGATCAGGCGGTTGCGGTAGACCACCTTGCCCGGGGTGATCGCCACCTGCACGCCGGGCTGGAACTGTTCGGTACCGGCGACCGGACGTCCAGCGACGCGGCGCTCCCAGTCCTCGAACAGGTTGTTCATCCCGCGCAGCAGGTTCATGCCGCGCTCCTCGATGGTCGTGGCCAGCACATCGGGATTGGTGAAGATGAAGTTGGTCGGCGCCATCAGGTCGAGCAGCTGGCGCGTGACGAACGCCACCACCTGCTCGTGATGCAGCGTGACCCCGCCAATGCCGGTGGTCGCGTTGTGCCACCACTGCTGGTTCAGCAGGAAAGCCTGGTGGATCACGTTGAAAGGCCATTCGTGCCAGCCGGCGCTGCGGAAACGCCGGTCCTGCGGCAAGGGCAGGATGCAGGGGCCGGGGCGCGTGTTGCTCTGCACGCAGGCCGTATAGATCGCAAGGCGGGCGGCCTTGCGCACAGCCTTTTCCGCAAGCCGTGCCCACTTGCCGGGCGCTTGCGCCAGATGCATCGCCCAGTCCATGTAGGCCAGCGCGAGCGCCGCCGGCGAAATGCTGCCCGTTGCCCGGCCCATTGCGGCATGAATCAGGCGGTCGAGCGGGGTCGGCGGCTCGATGTCCGCGGGCGGCGCGAGCGCCGCGTTGGGCAGGGGGACATGCGGCGCTTCCAGCTGGGCGGCGGGGGCGGCGCGCAGCCGCGGGCCGCTGCGTCCGGCGGGCGACGGGGGATTGGGGACGATCTCCATGATGCGGTTCCTG